>NZ_JBCODG010000025.1:0-65613 GCF_040928965.1 Bacteroides sp. 2201st1_D9_2201SCRN_220225
ATAAGAATTTGCCCGAAAGAAGTAGTATCAAAGCTCCTAAAACTGAATTTGTAGAAAAGGTGGCTAAGATTACTAAGAAGTCCGTAAAAACCGTGCGGTGTTGGATCGCTGGAACACAAAAGCCGGATGCGTTGGCGCAATCTGTTTTAGAGAAAGAGTTTAAAGTTCCTGCCAAGTATTTATTCCCTGAAGCATCGTAATATGAAACCTATCGAATTTTACACCACACCAGAAGGCGAAGTTACTATGCGTCCTTTAGGTGAAGCGGAAAGGCAACTTAGAGAAAGTGATACTGAGTTTATCCAGGCTTTCTTGGAAATACTGAGAGAATTTTATACTGAGGCTTATACGGCTTTAATGGAAATTTACTCAAAGAGTTCTGAAAATAAGCGTTACCGTGATTTTTTGGCTGTACGGAGATTTATAAAGTGCAACTTTGGTCTATACGATAATGTGATAGATATTGATGAGAACTGGAATTTCCGTTTTGAATTTGTCGGGTGTCCTCTACGTGGCGAGTGTAAAAGCGATAAGATCATTTGCGCCCCCAAATTTAATTCAAAGCTATCGGATAGACAGCTTGAAGTGATGAGGCTGCTTTATGAAGGCAAATCAGATTCAGAAATAGCAGACAAATTATTTATCTCTTTGAATACCGTTAATAATCACCGAAAAAACAGTTTTAGAAAAGTCGGTGTACACTCGTTCCCTGAGTTTATGCGGTATGCTATGCAAAACAACTTATTCAAATAACAATAATGCAACATTGATATGAGTTCGGACACGTTTTTAAATTTGGTTGGTTGCTCCATATTCGGTGCTTTAGGGGTTACTTGCCTGGTATGCGCTATTGCGTTCTCAGCTTCGCACCAACTTCTATTTACGGCTATGTGCTTCCTGATGTTCTATGTACTTTATACAGATAACCAGTACAATACAGAAAGCGTACAGCACTATTTCAGAAAAATGTTGAGGGCTAAAAGATTACGGAAAAGGAAATGTAGATAATGGGTATTGTACTGGAGCTATACGAGCTTAAAAATCTCTGTAAAGATATGGCTGAGCTTGGAGCTGCCAATTACGCAAAAATGGTATTTCCGGCAAAAGATCTCATTTCCCAAAGGGAGGCTTATAAATCATTCGGTGAGGCTCGTGTAAAACGGTGGGTACGCCAGCAACTTGTACACCCTACAAGGAATGGAGCAGAGAAACGCTCCAAAATACTATACTCCAGAGCTGAATTATTAACTATCGAAAAGACAGAGAAAATAGACACTTATATAAACAAATTATGAAAGAAGTATTCTTAAAGAAATTGATCCTAAAGAATTTCAAGAAAATTCAGGATCTAACAGTAGAGTTTACAGATAAAAATACCTTTATCTGTGGTGGAAATGGCACAGGAAAGACAACGCTTCAAGATGCGTTCTTGTGGCTGTTATTTGGGAAGGACAGCACGAATAGGGCTGATACCAACTTTAACATTAAAACGTTGGGAGAAGATGGAAAACCAATCTTACACCTTGTACATAGCGTAACTGGTGTATTGTCTATCAATGGCAGAGATGTTGAACTGCAACGTAACTATGTTGAAAAATGGGGAAGTGGTGTAAACGCTGGTGTCCTTCAAAACCATGCTACAGAGTTTTATTTGAATGGTGTAAAACTCAAAACGAAAAAGGAGTATGATGCGGAAGTAGCAGCGATCTTGCCGGAAGATGTTTTTAGAATGATTACTAACCCGTTATATTTCCCGACCATGAAGGCGCAAGATCAGAAAGCTATGTTGCTTGAAATGGCTGGTAACGTTACGAATGAGGAAGTAGCCAATATCAATCCAAAGTTTCAAGAGCTGATTAGTCTTATTTCAGGCAGAACCTTAGAGCAATTAGCAAAAGAAATAGCCTCTAAGAAATCAGCTATCAAAGATGAGTTAAAGGGTATTCCTGGTAGAATTGATTCGGTACGTGATGCAATGCCTGAAAGTGAGGACTGGGCGGTTTTGGAGAAGGAAATAGCCGACAAAAAAGAGAAAATTAAAGATATTGATAGCCAGTTAGCCGATAAAAGCAAACAGATAGAAGCAGAGTTCAAAGCCAAATCTGAGTTGCAAAAGCAAATCGGGAACAAAAAACTTGCCAAGTCGCAAAGAGAAAATGAGATAAGACAAAATGCCAATAAATCCTACCATGACGTACTGGATAATATTTCAAAGCTGGAATATCAAGTTAAAAGCAAGGATGCTGAAATATCCCGTAAACAAGAGGATCATTCTCGTATCAAAGCTACTATCGAAGCTCTAAATAATGATTTGGAAGTATTGAGAGGTAAGTTCTATGCCATAGATGCGGAAACGTTACAGTACCCGGAAGGAGCTTTTATTTGCCCGACTTGTAAAAGAGAGTTGGAGGTAGAAGATATTCAAGCCAAGCAACAAGAATTACAGGACAACTTTAATCTCAACAAGGCAAACCGACTGAAAGCAGTGCAAAATGAAGGCAAGGAAAAAGCTGCAAAAGTTGAAGAGCTTAAAAAGCAGTGTTCAATTATTCAAGCTGCTATAACTCAGTTGAGTAACGAGAAAGAAATATTGGTGCATAATATCAATGAATGTAAAGGGAATATGCCGGAAGAACAAGATACACAAAAGATCATTCTTTCCGATCCTACCTGGCTTTCTCTCAGTAATGAAATCGTAGATCTTGAAAACCAGTTAAAGGCAGAAGCCAAACCTATAGACACAACAGAGTTGAAAGAAGCTAAGGCTATTCTTTCTGAGGCTATAGATGAGCTGAATAAGAAGCTGGGCAAACGTGATACTATAGAACGTTCCAATAAAGTTATTGAGGATCTGGAGGATAGAAGAGATAAAAACAATGAAGCTCTGGCAGAACAAGAACGTTTGGAGTTTTTGGTACAAGACTTCCAGAAAGAAAAAGACAACAAGCTGATGGAACGTATTAACGGAATGTTCTCTTTGGTTAAGTTCTCATTTATCAGCGAAAAGTTGAATGGGAATGAGGCTATAACCTGCTTTTGCTCTGTAGATGGTGTGCCGTTTGCCGATGTAAACAATGCTTCAAAAATCAATGCCGGGCTGGATATAATAAACGCTATATGTCGATCTGTAGGTATCACAGCACCCATTTTCATTGATAATCGGGAAAGTGTGAACGATCTTATACCTACCATGTCGCAAGTAATAAACCTCGTGGTTAGCAAAGATAAATCTTTGATGATACGTGTTGCCGGAAATGGAACAATGGAAGAATACAAACAACTTTAAATAATAATTTTATGACACAAGAAAATTCAAGTGGTACACAAGTAGTTAGTACCCAATCAACGAAAATGCCAGCACAGGCAAAAAAAATAGATGTGCTGAAAACTATGCTTAACGCTCCTTCTGTAATGGAACAATTTAAAAATGCGCTGTCTAAGAATGCTTCCACATTTGTTGCTTCCATTATTGATCTATACAACTCGGATTCAAATTTACAATTATGCGAGCCGAAAGCGGTTGTAGCGGAATGTCTGAAAGCTGCTGTTTTGAAATTGCCAATCAATAAGGCTTTGGGGTACGCTTTCATTATCCCCTTCAATAACAGCAAAAAAGTAGATGATTTGGACGAAAAAGGTAAGCCCAAAATAGGCTCAGACGGTAAGCCTATCCAAAAGTATATCAAGGTTATGGAGCCAACGTTTCAACTGGGGTACAAGGGTTATATTCAGCTTGCGGAAAGATCCAATCAATACCGTACCATTAACGCAGATGTCGTTTTTGATGGTGAAGTTCGTAAAGTGAACAAACTTACTGGCGAGATCGCTTTTGACGGAGAAAAGAAGTCTGATAAGATCATAGGTTACTTCTGCTATTTTGAATTGCTTAACGGCTTCTCTAAGACGTTGTACATGACTGTTGAACAAATGGCTACCCACGCCAAACGCTACTCCAAAGGGTTAAAGAAGGAAACAACCGTAGAAAGCCTTATGAAACTTGCCGAACTGCCTTTCTCGGCAGACAGTAAAACCGTTGGATGGCTCGGTAATTTTCATGGGATGGCTATCAAAACCGTTATCAGAAATTTACTTAGTAAATACGGCTATCTCTCTATAGAAATGCAACAAGCATTTGAAAATGATGTTGAGGGTGCGGAAGAACATACAGACGCTATGCCCACAATGGGAACACAACGTTTTGATGTATCAGATGTTAGCTTTGAGGAAGTTTCTAATACCAGTGCCAATACTGCAACGGCTTCCAATGAAAATAAGCCAGGTTTCTAATGGGAATGGAATTAAGAGTTTTGGGCAGCTCGTCCAGTGGTAATTGCTACATACTGGATAACGGCAATGAGGCTTTGATTATCGAGGCTGGAATACGTTTCATAGACGTAAAAAAGGCTTTGGATTTCAATATTCGCAAAGTCGTAGGCTGCTTAATAACTCATCAGCATAACGATCATGCTAAATATGCTAAGGCAATGGTAGATTGTGGCTTTCATGTATTGGCTCTTCCAGAAGTGATAGAAAGCAAGGAATTGAAAGGTTCCAGAGTAAAAGCCATTAAAATAGGATCGGGCTATCTGCTTGGTGGTTTTCGGGTGATCCCCTTCCCTGCTTTCCATGATGTACCTTGTGTTGGCTATTTCATTAAGCACCCGGATTGTGGTAGTATTATGTTTTTAACGGATAGTTGCCAGTCTGGATATACTTTTTCTGGATTGAATCATATACTGATTGAATGTAATTACTCTGATACAAAACTGATAGAAAGCATTAATGCCGGGCGTGTCCTTCCTACACAAAGAAACAGATTAATGGTTTCTCACATGGAGCTGGAAAGTTGCAAACAAGCTCTAAAAGAAAACGATTTGAGCAACGTTGCAAACATAGTTCTTTTACACCTCTCATCTAATAACAGCGATGAGCATTTATTTGTATCTGAGGTGCAAAAAATTACTGGAAAGGCGGTTTATGCTGCTAAACCAGGTTTGAGTATAACCTTAAACAATTTTTAGGTATGATACAAGGATTTTCAGAGCAAACAAAACCTCTAACCGATTATGAGGACAAAGTTATTCTGCCTCTCATAGTACAAGGACTTCACGGTAAGGTAGGTAAATATAAAGCGATTACAAATAAAGCGATGTGTTCGGCTTTAAAGTCTTATGGGTGTAAAATTGATAGTCCACGAATAAGAAAGATTATCAACCATATTAGACTTTCGGGTATGGTGATTGGGCTGATCGCCACAAGTGAAGGCTACTATATCGCAGAAACACGTAAGGAGCTGGAAGATTACCTGAGAAGCCTTGAAGGTAGAGAAGGTGCTATACACGCAGTTAGAAAGAGTTTAGAAAAACAGCTACAGCTATATGACAAATAAAGTTTTGATAGAAAAGAAGGGTGGGCTATTCAACCTTAGACCGTTATACGACTTGTTTTCTCATTCGGTAGATGGGATTTACCAGGTAATAGTGAAAAAGGTTAGGAAGCCACGTTCCAACGATCAAAACGGCTGGCTATGGGGGTGTATCTATCCAATGCTGTTAGATGGGTTGCTTAATGCCGGATGGGAGTTTACAAGCGTGGAACAAGTACACGAGTTTTTTAAGGCTCAAATGACTAAAGACAAAGTAGTAAACAAACATACGGGTGAGATTATAGAATTTCCCGGATCAACTGCAACAATGGACACGTTAATATTCTCAACATATTGCGAGAAGCTCAGAGAGTATGCTTTGGAATACTTGAATATAGAAATACCTGATCCCGATCCTAACTGGAGGAAAGCCGATGAAGAAAATACCCAATCACTTGGTAAATGAGCTTATCCGGCTTATTCCAGTGCTAATAGAAAATATCCCACACGAAGGTAGAAGTACCAGAGTGGATAATGCGATACGATTAACTAACAAAATTGTCAAACGATTAAAATCTTTAAAAGATGAAAGTAATTGAAATTACTGAGATTGAAGTAAAGGCAGCTTTAGACGTTGCTAAAAGTGAAGAAGTGAAAAACGTGTTGGTAGCCTTGTTCTGCAAAGGTGAAAAGAAACCAACCCCTACCCTTGATGATTACACGACAATCCGAAGTTATGAGGATGCGTGTGCTGCTTTAAAGTGTTCCCCTATTGATGAGAAGGCTTTGCGTTCTGCTGGAGTAAGAAAAGGGATTATTGCCTTAATCAAACTTGAAACAATCAGCCGGGCTTTGTGGGGTAAGAATTACCAGCCTAAACCGGATGCAAGCGGTAGCAGCCGTTTCTATTTCCCCTGGTTTGCTTTGTGGACTGAGAGAGAAATCAAAGAAACAGAAGGGCTTGTGTATATTCCAATTATTGACGCTCTAAACAATCTTGCGGGCTTCGGTTATGCGAATACGTATAACGCCCCCTCGGATACGGATGCGACTGTCGGCTCTCGGCTTTGGCAAGAATCAAGAGAGAAAGCAAAGTATTTCGGGCAGCAATTCATTGAATTGTGGTTTGATTATTTGATGTTTAATGTAAAGAAGGTGCAAGAATGACAACAATATTTTATATACTGATAGCCTTCTGCCTTTTCTTTGAAGTGCTGAATTTGGCAGCTTGCAAAAAAGTTTTCGCTGCTGTGGAAAAGTATAAGGACAAAAACGATCTCACTGAGATAAGCCCGGTTTTCGCTGTTTGGAGAATGTGCAACTGGATCTACCTTATATTGTGCTTCATAGGTTTAATAAGCTCTCAATGGATAGGTTTTCTTGCATTGATTGTTTTAAGCCTTATCCCTAAGAAGTGGTTTACATGGAGAATTATAGATAACATATTAGGAATCGCAATCTTACTGTTTGTTCTCTTGAATAAGTACCACTTTCAAATAGACTTCAATTCATTAATAATCAAACTTATTTTGCAATGAAAGATATAATGTTGGCTGATACTCCAGTGGAGCAAAGAGCGCAAATTTTACGTGATAGCTGCGATGAGGTCGTAGAGAAAAGTTATCTCTCAAAGTTCTCTCAGGAAGAAACTAATGAGCTTCGGGCTAACCTTGTAGAAGTTCAGATACAGATGCAAGAACTGACAGAAAATTTTGATGTAGTTAAAGCTGACTTCAAAGGAAAAATGAAGCCACTGCAAGAACGGATCGGAAAAATGCTTGATGATTTGAGAAAAGGCGGTGAGTACATTAAAGGTGAGTGCTACAAGTTCATAGATCAAGACGAAGGAAGAGTAGGTTACTATACGCCAGACGGTTATTTGCTGGAGGAAAGACCTATGAAGCCGGAAGAAAGGCAGAAAACAATTCAAATGGCAGTGCGCTTGACTGGCACAGATAATTAATTTATTAACATCTTAATTTTTAAAACATTATGGAAGAAAAAAACAAAGGTTTGAACATTAACATCGAACATTACACTGGAGAGAAACCTATTGAAGTAGTTTATAGACTTGGTGACGCAGCGCAAGCACAACAACCGCTTGCAACCAAAGCCCCGGAAAAGATCAGTGTTTCCGGCACTATCTCCACTCCGTATGAATGGCTTTCCAAGCGAATAGATACTGTAGATCAGAAACGTGCAAATGTCGTTGTGAATCGTGAGAAAATGACAATTCAGCTCACTGTAAACGAAGATGATTATTACAATAAAAACACGTTCACTGGTACGGTTGAAGTATCTGAAACATTTGAGAAGTTCGGTATTAATGATGGTGAAAAGGGCTGGATCCCTGCCAAATTAGGACAATTCTTGCGTCTGAATCGTGGTTTGTTTGAAGATAAAGAAAAGTGCATGGTACTTGTTTCCAATCTCAAAAACTTCAATGCAAAAGCAAAGGCAGAGATTGAGAAACAAAGAGATCCTTCTGGCTCCGTTGCTGATGTTTACCGTTGCCAGGTAGAAAGTAATTTACCGAAGAGCTTTACCGTAAACATGGCTATCTTCAAGGGAACTGCAAAACAGCCTATCGAAATAGAGTTCGATCATTATCTGACAAATGGAGAAGTGTTTTTGCAACTTGTTTCGCCAGGAGCAAATGAAGTGATGGAAAGTTACAGAGATAAGTGTATTGATGAAGTGCTGGATAAGATCAAGGATATTGCCCCCGATATTGCAATTCTGGAAGTGTAACCGTTCAAACATGATTATAGGAAAGCTGGGAATTATCCCGGCTTCCTTAAAAATTCTCTCTATGGCAAGAAAACAAGAAACTCCTATGCCTTTCTATGTTGGCGATTGGTTGAGGTGTCCTGAATTAAGGGTACTTCCACCAGACGTTAGGGGCTTGTGGATGGATATGTTATGCTATATGTGGGAAAGTGTAGAACGTGGTGTTATGGTTATGCCAAACGGACAGCCTTGTACGAAAGAAGATATAGCCCGTATCATAGGTACGGATTGCTCAGGATCTTCTAAATGGGTAGATTCTTTGATAGAAAACAAGGTGTGTGAAGTTCGGGAAGATGGAGCTATTTATAGTAGGCGTATGGTAAAAGACAACCTGATAAGTGAGAAAAGAAGGCTGGCAGGTAAGAAGGGGGGTGAGATCACTAAGGCAAGGGTTTTCATTCCAAAAGCAGAAGCAGAAACGATCCTACAAGAGCAGCCCCAACAACCGCAACAGGAAGTTTTACTGTTTCCACAAGAAAGCCCACCACCTTTAACGCCAGAGCAGCAAAAAAAGGCTGAGAAGGCAAAAAAATACAAGTATGCTGAGTTCGTAACACTAACAAGGGATGAATACGCTAAGTTATGCGCTGAATATTCTGAGGAAGGAGCCAAACGGATGATTGAAATACTTGATAACTATAAAGGATCAAAAGGGAAAAAGTATAGTTCTGACTATAGAGCCATACTAAACTGGGTAGTAAATAGATATAACGAAGAAATACAAAAGTATGGATATAAACATAAAGAATCAGCTTCAAAAGATCCTGGATCGGCAACTGGAAACGACTACAGAAACACGATTTAGAATAGAAGGATATTCTAAGGAAACGGTTCAGGAAATGCTGCTTATGTGCTATCAGCATGAGGTGCGCAAAAGACGTATTCCGTTTCAGGAAGATAAGGAAACACTGGAGAAAATAGAAAAGGCTGCAAAATGGCTTACTGGCGATTATAAAGTAGGATTGCTGCTATATGGAATAGTGGGATCCGGCAAATCTACTTTAGGCAAGGCGATTTGTAACCTTATCGGTATTCTACACAATAGCTCCATATCCAGTGAGCGAAAAGGTGTATTCCGGGTTTCAGCTTTGGATTTGGCAAAAAATGTGGCTAATGATCCTATGTACTTCAATAAGCTCAAAAATCAAGAACTGCTTTTTATTGATGATATAGGAACTGAACCAGCAAGTGTAAAAAGTTGGGGTAACGAGTTCTCGCCAGTGGTAGAACTGCTTTATGCCAGATATGATAGACAGTTATTCACTATCGCAACTTCCAATCTCAAAGATTCCGATTTTGGGGAACGTTACGGTATAAGAATAGCTGATCGGATGGAAGAAATGTTTGAACGTATTTATTACCAAAACAAGAGTTATAGAAAATGAATGAGATAAATTGGAACGAGTTAAAAGACAAAGCCCATTCTAACGCTGTAAAACATGGATTTTGGGAAGGCAAACCAAGCGATAAGCACTTTCTTTGCCTGGTTATTTCGGAGCTTATGGAAGCTGTGAACGCCCATAGAAGAAATAAGTTTGCAAGAGTACCAGCCAACAGAAAAGAAACAATATTCGATGATCGTACTTTCCACCATGAAAACAAGTATTTCAGAGAAAACTTTGAAGAGTATGTGAAAGATACAGTAGAAGATGAATTAGCGGATGCTGCTATTCGATTACTGGATCTTGCTGGAGCAAATAATTTGAATTTAAATAGATTCTGTTTGCAACACGTAGTTACTCCTAAGAAAAGTTTTACAGAAAATATATATGCTATCGTAAAAGATTTGGTGAACTATAAATATTCTCAGGAAGAACAGATTAACTATGCTCTTCACCAGATACGAAGACTATCCGAAATTCTCAAAATTAACTTACTGTGGCATATTGAGCAAAAGATGTATTACAACGAAGGTAGGGAAGATAAACACGGAAAGGAATATTAAAATTTACCAAGTAAACATTATGAATACGAGTTTTGAACGAAGTAAGCAGACAACGGATGAGTGGTACACTCCCAAATGGATAGTGGATGCTTTAGGGAGTTTTGATCTTGATCCATGCGCTCCTGAAAACCGTTTGTGGAACACCGCCAAAAGACATATAACGCCTTCTGAGGATGGTTTAAAAACTGAATGGGGGGGGTAAGAGTATGGTTAAATCCTCCGTATTCACGTCCTCTTATTGAGCGATTTGTGGAAAAGATGGTAAGGAACAATAACGGGATAGCATTGCTTTTTAATCGCTGTGATAGCAAGATGTTTCAAGATCTCATTTTCCCAAATGCAAGCGCAATAATGTTTGTGAAGGGTAGAATAAAATTCTATCGACCAGATGGTACACAAGGAGATAGCCCAGGGTGCGGTAGCGTTCTTATAGCCTTTGGTGAGGAAAACGCAAAAATACTGGAATATTCTAATATACCTGGTAAATATATAAAACTCAACAATTAAGATGGAAAAGAAAAAAGTAATATTGACCTTATGCAAGTCTTTCCCCGTAACTCATAGCAAAGCTGGCGAGGCTACAGACTTTGAAAAGAAGTTGAAAGACAAAAGTAAGATCCATACAATCCGATACAACGCAAAAAATGTATGGAATGGACGGTATAAAGATATTGTTTCTGGTAAAAAATATCTTTCAATACGTGAATGGACTGGCAGACCGTATAATTCGGAGCAAAAGGAAATAGCCCAATTACCCAAAATCGGACTGCAACACGTAACCATGACATATAGCTCTGAGGATGCTTACCCTGAAATATGGATAGACAACAAGAAAGTTTCAATCCATGAAGTAGCGAAAAATGATGGTCTGAGCGTGGAGGACTTTGTAGAATGGTTTTTCGGGAACAACAAAGAGAATGTTTTTGAAGGTGTAGTTATTCATTTTACAGGATTTAGATACTAAAGCTATGAAGAAGATTTATAAATATGCGATTGAAATAACAGACGATCAGGATATTGTAATGCCAGTTGGTGCTAAGATCTTGACAGTACAGAATCAGAACGGAGTTCCTTGTATATGGGCTATGGTAGATCCTAATTCGGAAAAAGAGAATGTGCATATCAGAGTGCATGGCACAGGGCATAATGTTCCAGACAGTGATAGGCTGGAATACATAGGAACTTTTCAAATGTGTGGTGGTTCGCTTGTGTTCCACGTTTTCAAAGTATTGTGATGAATGACGATAGGCATTGTAGCGAGTGTAAGCACTTCTGGAGTAATCCAAAAGTCGGTCAGATGTATTGCTGTAAACTTTCTAAGAGGATAACTGCAAGAAAGAAGCCATGTAAGTTTTACGAAAAACCAACGAAATAATGGAAACTAATGCAACAAAAAGAACTGATATTTTCCAGATAGATCCACGTAACATTGTGGTAATGGATGATTTCAATGCTCGTAGAGATTTCGATTTAGAGGAATTAAAGGAGCAAATCAAAGCTAAAGGAGTTCTTAACCCTATTACCGTACTTCCTTTCAAAGATGAGGACGGTATAGAACGGTACAAGCTGGTGGATGGTGAAAGACGCTATCGGGCTACTATGCTTGCGATTGAAGAGGGTACAAACATTCCTTACATTAAGGCTTTGAAGCTGCCTAAAGACACAAGTACGGAAGAGCTTCTAATCGAGCAGATGATGAGAAATGAGGGAAAGCGTTTTTCTGAATATGAGTGCGGTATCATGTTCAAACGCTTTAAAGAAGAGTTCGGATATACCCAAAATGAGATAGCTGAAAAGTTTAAAAAATCTCCGGCTTTTGTGAGTAAATGTTTATCCCTAATGGATCTCCCTATAGAGATTCAGGAACGTATTATAAACAAACAAATATCGGCTTCTGCTGCTAAGGACATTGTAGCCAATTACGATACGGAAGAGGAACAAGTAAACGCCACGAGAAAAGCCGTAGAATTAGCCGAAAAGCAAGGGAAAAGGACTGTTACCAATAAAGAGATTAACGCTGTACAGAAAGAGGCTAAGGAAGCCAAAGAGATAGCTCAGGCACTCCGTAAGGTGTGGGCTTATCTGGATGGCGGTGTTATGGTAGATGTGGATAAGCTGGCTATCCTTCTGGATAAAACAGAGAGTTTGAGTAATGCAATGAAACAATATAAAAAATTGAGTAAATGAAAGTAGTGTTTTTTGACCTGGAAACTACAGGAACGTTAGTAAACAAACATGGGATCCACCAAATTAGCGGTATGATCGTTATAGACGGTGAAGTAAAAGAAACCTTTGATTTCAAGGTACAGCCTAACCCTAAAGCGGAAATAGTGCAAGAGGCTTTAGATGTGGCTGGTGTAACCAAAGAGCAGATTCTATCTTATCCGGCAATGGGGTATGTGTACGGACAATTTACGGCTATTTTGAACAAATACGTGGATAAGTACAATAAGCAGGATAAGTTTTTCCTTGCTGGTTATAATAATGCTTCATTTGATAACCAGTTTCTCCGTGCATGGTTTTTACAGAATGGGGATAAATATTTCGGATCTTACTTCTGGAGTAATTCTATAGATGTAATGGTTTTGGCAACTCCTTATCTGGCTTCTCAACGCTCACAGATGGAAAATTTCAAGCAAGGAACTGTAGCAAAGGCACTCGGTATAGAAATAGACGAAAGCCGGCTACATGATGCCTTGTATGACATTCAAGTATGCAAATCTATTTACGATATTGTTTCACCATATAAAATGTAATGTTATGGAAAAGATTAATATTCAACTTCCTCAGTATTGGAAAAAGAAGAAACTTAACCCGGAGTTTATAAAAGAACTTGAATCAACTGCAAAAAGCGATCCGTTTACAAAAGATGAGTTCGGGGAATATCGGTTTGGTACATTTCTTCATGGTTGCGCTATTGTCAAAGTTGAAATGACTGATAACCTTCTGAGCGTTGCTATTCACAGCCAACATCCTATAGGTTTGCCAATGATTAAGGAGATTCGCTATAAATACGCTCCGAATAATTGTCTTATGACAATGCTAATGCCTTCAAGGGAACAGCAGATTAGCGATAATACCGTAGTGCTTTATCAGATTCCAGGATCTTTTAGCGATACGACAGATGTTGAATTTGAGGAAGGGAAAGAATGATCTATATAGGGATTGATACAGGTGTACATACCGGGATTGCTATCTGGGATAACCGAAAGCGTTCTTTGGAAATGGTAAAACAAATGCCTATTCATAGGGCTATGGCGGTTGTTCAGTCTTATGCGGATATGCAAAAGACGGGTGTAGGCGATAAAATCATAGTAAGAGTGGAAGATCCACGACAACGCACCTGGTTTGGTACAGAGAGAATGACACGTGAAGAGGAACGGAAGAGGCTACAAGGTGTAGGATCCGTAAAACGTGATGCTACAATTTGGGAAGATTACCTTACCGAACTTGGTGTTGAGTTTGAAATGGTTGCTCCTAAACGGAATATAACAAAGATGAGCCAGGAATATTTCAAGCAGCTTACGGGATGGAAAAAGCAAACCAACGAGCATAGTAGGGATGCTGCCATGTTAGTATTTGGCTTTTAGATGTTTTTTGCTCTTTATTGGTGTATATATACACCGAAATTTATATCTTTGCATTAATTGATAACATTGATATTATGACTATTACGACAACTATCTTTATAGTAGCAGGTGCTTTAGCGGTATTCATTACCGCTATGCACTTTGCAAATCTTTTCCTACCGTATGATCCGATTACACCAGGTAAATCTATTACCGTATATCTGGATGGTAAGTTTAATAGGGTGGCAACGATCACGAGTATAGAGAACGGTTGTATCTATGTGTATGATAAATTCCCGTTGCCATTGCATTATAGAGGAAAATTTTACGCTGTAGGCAGAATGACGGACGGGCATAAGGTTATGTTTTTAGGGAAGCGGAAACTTTATCAGTTGATGCGCTTTGTGGAGGCTTTCAGAAAGATTGCCCGTATTCCTGAATTTGAAAAGGAGGTTTAACATGGAAGAGATAGAGATTGTTTACCGTAAAATCTCGGATCTAACTCTGTTGGATGATAACCCACGAAAGATAAGCAAGAGAGATTTAGAGCGTTTGGTAGATTCCATCCGCATAAATGGTTTCTGGAAGCACCGCCCTATTGCCTTATCTGAGCGTGAAGGAAAGTTGTATGTACTGGCAGGACACCAACGGATAAAGGCTGCAAAGAAGCTGAAAATATCGGAAGTGCCGACAATCTTGTACCACAACCTGACCGAAGAGCAGGAAGCGGATATAGTTCTAAGGGATAACATCAACAATGGTGAATGGGATTTTGAAAAGCTACAGCTTGGAGATTGGAGCAACAAGGCTGATTTCTCTTTTATCGGTTTAGATATTCCAGTAGAGGATAAACAGCCGGAAGATGAGGAAGCAGCCGATGAAGAACAAGAGGACAACGAGAAAGAGGAAGGCTCGGAAGATGATCCGATAGCGGATGAAAAAGAGGATTTTTACAGATCCATGCTTAACGATTGTTTGTATGAGAGCAATAATGAGTTTGACATTCCTAATTTGTTGCTGGAAGAACAAGCCGGAAAACTTCTTTTGCCTTTTGCCCCCTGGGGAGCTGACAGCCGATTAAGGAAAGATGTTGCTACTTACCACTTCTATGTAGATGATTATCGCTTTGAAGCTATTTGGAAAGATCCGATCAAGGTGCTAACCAGTGGTGTAAAAGCGTTGGTAGAGCCGAACCTTTCCGTTTACGATACAACCCCGATAGCTTACGGTTTACAACAGATTTACAAGAAACGTTGGATAAGCCGATACTTTCAAGAGTGCGGTATCAAGGTGTACGCAGATCTGAATGTTTCTGTGAAGTTCAAAGAGTATAATAAACTGGGCTTACCAAAAGGGTATAACGCTTTTTTCACTCGTGGCTATGCTGGTCGGTTGGAATATCTGAAAGGAGAGCTTGAAGTAGCCAAAGAAATATCCGGCTTGCAAACTCCTAACTTGCTTGTGTATGGCGGTGGTGATGAGATCAGAAAGTTTTGCATAGATAACAGCCTGGTTTACGTCCAGGACTTTATTAACGATAAAAGTTCAAAAAAAGATGGCAAAAACAAGCGGAAGTAATGGAGGTTTGCCGAATGGCGATTCAAACTACAAAGGTAAGGTAGGCAAACTGGAACCTTTGGCTTCAATTAAGAACCCGAAGGTGTATAAGTCTGTAAAAGAAAGTATCTCACGTTTTCACTCTGTTTTGGGAGTAAGACAGAAAGATATTAAGATCGGACAACTGGAGGCTGGTACGGGTGGAGTGCATATTTCCCAAAATGGAGTATCTAAACAAGTAGTTTTGAATAAATCCGTTTTCAATGGGAAAAACACCACAACCCAAAGCGTTGCTAAATGGGCTGAGAAGGGCTACAAAAGCGGACACTTGACGAAAACCAACAAGCCAGTAGCACATATTGTTACTCACGAGCTGGCTCACGCAACTTGGAACAACCATTTAACAAGCCCCAATGCAAAGGCAGCAAGTAAAAGCATAAACAGCCTTTATAAGAAATGGGGTAATGATAAGTCGAAACAAGGTTATGGTAAATATGCCAAAACCAATGTAAACGAGTTCTGGGCAGAAGTATGTACAAAAGCCGTTCATGGTAAGGCAGATAAGTACACAAAAGCAGCTAAAGATATAATCAAGAAGTATAAATTATAACGTATATTTGCGGAAAACCCAATAAAATATTGAGCTATGGATAAAATAGAATTAACCGATTTGCAAAAGCAGCTTATTCAAAAGCAGCTAAATGAAAAGTACGATCCGTTTATGGCTACGGAAGAAGAACAAGAAGCCTTCAATGACGTAATAGACAAAGCCGAAGCATTATCGGATGAGCTGGACGCTGTAGATGATTACATAGACAACTACAACGGTGATATGATAGCCTGGTTTTGGGCAAAGTACCAAGAGCAGGAACAAAAGGAACAATGATAAATTAACCAGGTAAAGAATTAATCAGGTGGGAGTTCCTATCTGATTTTTTCTTTCCTTAATTGGTGTATATGTACACCAAAAACAACGAATAAACAACGGAATGGCACTCTTTGAGAAAGGCAATAACATAGGGAATAGATTCACAAGCGAAAACCAGCCAAAGAAAAATGGTCGGAAGCCCTCAATGTATAAACAGCTCAAAGAGCTTACAGGTAAAAAAGTAGATTATGAGCTGAGCAAAGAGGACTATTATAAAACAATTCGGTTTCTTCTTGAACGATCCAAAGGAGAGCTAAATAAAATCATGGCTGACGCAAACAGAGAAGATAGCACTACTCCTATTTGGGTGTGTAATATTATCAGTGCAATCTTCACAGATATTCGCTTTGGTCGGACTTCAACGGTTGAAATGATATTCGATAGAATTTTTGGCAAAGCAGCCCAACCGATAGAAGGGGATATAAACGCCAATGTGTCTGGTGGACTGGAGCCGGATCTATCCAAACTTTCAACCGAAGATCTTTTGGTTTATCATGGACTATTGGAAAAGATGAATGGCAAAAAATAAAAACATACAAATACCAATGGCTCTTGCAGTCAAAATAGAGCTGTTTAAACGTGGCTGTTTTGACTTCATTACTGTTAAGGATGGAAAGAAGCACGAAAAGCAGGAAAAGGCTTTGCAGATCCTTACAGACAATGAACACGCAGAGTTTTTGTATGGTGGTGGTGCTGGTGGTGCTAAGTCGTGGACTGGTGCTGCCTGGCTTCTTTTTATGTGCCTTTGTTATCCAGGTTCCAAATGGTTTATTGGTCGAGCTGAATTAAAGCGTATTACCCAATCTACCTTGATAACGTTCTATAAGGTTTGTAACCAATACGGAGTAGAAGATACTTTGTACAAATACAATGGGCAGTATAACTATATAGAGTTTTACAACGGATCCCGTATAGATTTGCTGGATTTGATGTATAAGCCTGGAGATCCTTTTTATGAAAGATACGGATCTATAGAATATACTGGCGGTTGGATAGAAGAAGGTGGAGAAGTAAACTTCGGTGCTTATGACACTCTTAAAACTCGTGTAGGTCGCCACTTGAATAATGAGTTAGGGTTAAAACGAAAGTTGTTTATCACGTGTAACCCTAAAAAGAACTGGATGTATGATACCTTTTACACTCCATTCAAGAAAGGTATATTGCCTGAGTATATGTACTATCTGGGTTGTTTGGTACAAGAAAATCCCTTCATAGATCCAGACTACATAGAAGGTTTGAGAACAACCAAAGATAAGGTTAAAAGAGAGCGTTTGCTAAAAGGTAATTGGGAGTATGACGACAACCCCAATGCGCTTTGTTCTCACGATGCGATTACAGCCATTTTTAATAATCTGCTATCAATAACCACTGGGAAGAACTATATAACAGCAGATATAGCCCGATTTGGATCCGATTACGCCCGGATTTGCGTTTGGGATGGTTATACGATCATAGACTTAAAATGCTTTCCACTAAGTAAAACTACGGACATACAGAAATGTATTCAACACTTCCAGAAAAAATACAGAATACCTAAATGGCGGTGTATCGCTGATGAGGACGGTGTAGGCGGTGGCGTGGTGGATAATTGCGACATACAAGGCTTTGTAAATAACAGTCGTGCTTTAAAGGATGAGAACTACCAGAACTTGCAAACACAATGCGGTTACAAGCTGGCAGAACACATAAACGCCTCAGAGATTGGGATCAATGAGGAACTGTTAAGCTCGGCAGACAAAGAGCAAATTATCCTTGAACTGGAGCAGTTGCAAACATGGGATGTGGACGGAGAAGGCAAATTAAAGCTAAAACCGAAAGAGGAAATCAAGCAGGAAATTAGATGTTCTCCAGACTGGCGAGATGTGTTTTTAATGCGCTGTTGGTTTGACTATAACGAGTATGATATACCAGATGATATAGAAGCAAGATTAGGAGTTATTTAAAAATTTGAATTATGGGATTTTTTAATGTTATCAAGAATGAAGTAAAAGCTGCTGTAGGCTATCAGCAAAATTTTACGTCTTTGTTGGAGGCTAAGGATATTTCAAGAGCCTTGAACTATATGCAAGATCGTTCCGGCTTTGCTGAAAAAGCCTTGCTGGAGTATAAGGTAGAAAACCATGAGGTTATGAAAAGGCAAGATAAAGCCGTTTATGATAAGAAAGGGAATTTCCTTAGATGGCAAAAGCGTTGGAAAATTCCTATCCCCTATCAGTCTTTTATCAATGAAATTGCGCTTGTTTTCTTATATGGCAGACCAGTAAAATGGACGCAAAGAAGCAAGGGTACTGATTATGCTTTTGAGCAATATATAAAACTGCTGGAGCGTTTACGCTTCAACGCCAATGTAAGAGAGGCTAAACGTGTTGCTGGTGCTGAGGGTACTTCCGCTATGCTATTTCATGTGTTCCGAAATAAAGAAGGAAAACCAGATGTATTATTGAATGTGTTATCTAAACAAAACGGTGATGATATTTACCTTATCAAAGATCAGTATAAGCGTATGACTGCTTTTGCTTGGGGGTATTATCTGAATGAATCCGGCAATCGGAGCATTTACCATGTGGATATTTACAAAGATGATACGGTTTACTACTGTAAGCGTGTTAGTGTAGGTTGGGAAGTGAAGGCAATCCCTAATGTGATAGGGAAAATTCCCGTTATCCTCTTTGAACAAGAGTTAGAGCATGAAGGAACACAGCCCATGATACACCGTGTAGAAAGCATGGAATCTACAGATGCAGATGTAAATGATAGATTTGCTAACCCGGCAATGGTAGCAACCGCAGAAGTGCTTAACAGCTTGCCTAAAGCAGAAGAAGAGGCAAAACTATTCATTCTAAAGAATGGTGGTAAGATTGAATACCTTACATGGGATCAGGCTTCACAAAGCAAGGCAAATGAATACGAACGGCTGGATAAGCATATTCTTTCAAAATCTTTCACTCCTAACATAGATTTTGACAATATGAAGAGTTTGGGCAATCTGTCTGCCAAAGCTATCAGAAAAGTAATGCTTCTTGCAGTGATTAAAGCTGAGAAACGAAAGGAAACCCACGATAATTACATGAATAGAACGGGTAATTTGCTACGTGCTATTCTGGGTAATGTTTTGGACTACCAGCACAAAGCCGAATATGAAGCATTACAGTTAGGGCATGAGTTTCAAGAGCCATTCGGTGAAGATGTGAGCGATATTCTTGCTGATATATCAAAGCAGTATAACGATGGAGCGATGAGCCGACAAACTTATGTGGAAATGAGCTACCTTATCAAAGATGCTAAAACGGAAATTGAGCGTTTGAAGCAGGAAGATTTAGAAGCCATAGCTAAACAGCAGAAGTTAAACAGAATAGATGTGTTCGGTGAAGGTGAATAATGGCAAAGAAAGTAAAACTATCAGAAACAAAGTACCATTGTAGGGATTGCAAGCACTCTTACGACTGGCACGAGAAGGATTATAAAGGTGAGTTCTTCCTTTGTCGGTGTCCTTTCTTCAAATACTCTAAATTCTTAAACAAAGATCACTGTGAACACTTTGAGTTAAAGCGCAATGGCAAAAACTAAATACGTCAATTCCACGCAGCTACAAAAAGAGCTGTTTAAACGTACAGAAGGGTACGCAGCTAATGTACGTGCGATTTATCAAAACTACTTACTCCAGATTATTAACCTGGTAAAAGGTACGGAGTTGGAAGAAGGTAAACCGTTCTCTTTCTCCGAATATGGCTATAGTGATGAGGCTACAGCCATATTTAGAGAAATGTACAGCCGTTTGTATCAAGAAATAAGGAATGACGTGCAAAATGAATGGCTGCTTTCCAACCAACATAACGATGAGCTGGTAAAAAGTGTGTTCGGTGAAAACTCTATCAATGATAACCACTTTGCCCGATTCTTTAAGCGCAATATGGAGGCTATGGACGCTTTCTTTGCTCGGAAAACTGGAGAAGAAGGGCTAAGCCTATCGCAAAAGGTATGGAGGTACACAGGACAATTTAAAGAAGAGCTTGAAAACTGCTTGGATTTGGCTATAGGAGAGGGTACAGGAGCCAACAAGTTAGCTTCCAAAATACAGACCTACCTACAAGATCCTGATCGCTTTTACAGAAGATTCAGAATAAAGGTCGGTGAGGATGAAAACGGAAATACTGTGTATGGTCGTGTATGGAAACGTAGAGTATATGATAAAGAAACCGAAAGTTATAAATGGGTAGATGATAACCCAAAGAAATATCATCCTGGACGTGGTGTATATAGATCTTCATACCGTAACGCCCAACGTTTGGCACGTACTGAAACCAATATAGCCTACAGAACTGCTGATTTTGAACGATGGGGGCAATTAGATTTTATAATTGGCTATGAAATCAAGCTGTCAAACAACCACCCATGCCATGATATTTGCGATGAGCTTGCTGGCAAATATCCCAAAACGTTTAAATGGACTGGTTGGCATCCGAATTGTCGGTGCTACATGATTCCTATTTTAGCTGGTGAAGATGATATAGAGGATATGCTTAACAAGATCCTGGCTGGAGAAGATGAAGAAATAAGCAAGAAAGGGCAAATAACGGAGTTTCCAGATGAATTTGTGCAATGGGTAAAGGATAACGAAGATCGCATGAATGAAGCCAAAACAAAAGGCACTCTACCCTATTTCGTCAAGGATAACTATACGGATATAGAAGAAATCTTGCATCCTCTCACACCTGAGCAAAAACACTACAAAGGGCTGGTTGCTCAATATGGGGAAGAAAACGTACAAAAGCTATATGAGGCTTTCGATTCATTCAAAGCCAAAATCTCTACTGGTGATTTGGAGTACCAAATCAAGAAGCTAAAGTTTGAGGCTAATTGGGTTGAGGAAAAGAATAAATTCCCGACTTCTCCCGAAATGGTGAAAATGCTTAAAAAAGAGCTGGCTATAGTTGAGGCAAAATTTCAATACCAACAAGCCGTAAATGCTGCCAAGCCTATTTTGAACTATAAAAGCAAGAGTAAACCGTTAAACTCGATTCTGGCAGAATTGAATGAGGCTATAGCCAATGAAGCTACTGCAAATGAGATACAAGCCTTGACAGCAAAAGCGACTGCCAAAATACAAGAGATAGAAAAGGCTCGGCTTGCAAAGCTGGTTAAACAAGGTGCGGACGGATCCACTTTGGATCTTTACGCAACAGAAAAAGAAAAGCTGGAAATAGCAAGGCTCCAATCTGAATATGATAAGGCTATGGATCTATACGGCAGTCAGTGGAATAGTGAAGTAAGTGCTTGTTATGTCCGGCTTGCTGATTATAAAAAGGAGTTGGCTTTAAAATATGTGTCAAAACAAGGCAAGCTGGTTAAGCTGAATGGAGAAACTGAGGAATTGGCAAAAAAAGCACTGGAAGAGTATATAAATGCGCCAGTTAATCATAGTGCTAATAACGCCATCGGTGGACGTTGGCAGAACTATAGTAGTGAAGCTGGAGCAATGGAGCGTTATAGCAAAAAAACGGGTATATCCGTAGATGAACTTGCTTTGATAAACCGCTATACATACGGCTCCAAGTGGTGTAATAATTACGGTTATGGTATTGTAGATCCGTACTTTGGCAAAATACAAGATTATGGGGGATTATGCCAAAAATATTATCCGGCTTGTAATGCTGCCTTAGAAAAAATGCCTCGCTATAATGGTACTGTATTCTCTGGTATCAGCTTTGACGCTATGAAGCTGGATAAGTATATTCAAGAAATGAAAGCGTGTCTATCATCCGGGCAACCCTATGTAAACAAAGCCTTCATGTCCTCTACTACCAATATTGATAGAACTGCTATCTTTGGAGATAACCTAATGCTGGTTATCAAAAGTAAGAAGGGTGTAGATGTAAAAGCCATTTCCCATTATGCCAGTGAAGATGAAATTGTGTTTCGTGCCGGATCCCGTTTTAAGGTGCTGAATGTTTATCAGGAAGAAACACGAAAGTACGGCTTTGGAAAAGGCTGGGTAGTTGAGCTGGAAGAGATATAAGAAAGAGCCATTACCAACGCTGGCAATGGCTCTGAACTGCCCTAAAGCAGCTATCATCAGCTCTCAACAGATGAAAACATACAATTTTACTTCAACAAACTAAATAGCTTCAGTATTTTTTTTGCTCGTTTTTCTGATACAGTTTCAGTTATATAGCCATCTGTAGTGTAAAATCTAACCGTCCGAATTTTATTCGTTTTCAACAAAGTATATACTTCATCTGGAATAATATATCTTGTTTTAAGATTAAAATGCTCAATAAAGGTTTTTCCAAGATTTAGACTCCAATATTCAGCAACGGCATCCTCTTCGTTGTTTAATGTAATGATACTATCATTTTCTAATTTGAGCATTAAATCGGCTCCTTTTTCCATGCTATAAACTTTATCACCGCAATTATAAGTAGTCTTTAAAAGTATTGTATTATTAACTTTATGCAAAGCGCAAGTAAAACCATCACTAAAGCTAATGTAATTTGTTTCAGTTATTCGATTACCTGTAAACTCATCTATTTCGTCTTTGACAATTTTTTGAGCATGAATAGAGTTACAAGTTATAAGACACATTAAAAATAAGAATAAATTTTTCATATCGTGCAATTTAGAGGTTAATAACCTATTAAAATTGGCTACCCATAAACCCACAAAAAAAACGTGGGCTTACTCTGCACGATCAAGAGGGACGACCAAGTACCCAACAGCCCATACAAGAGTAATGCCCACGCCATAGCGCAGGCATTAGCACATTGTTTCTGAGGGCTGTTTGAAATTTTGGTCGTTTTCTTGATCCTCGCAACAATAGCCAATGCTATATTAGTTCATATTTTATTTCTAACTGCAAATATAGTGCTATTTATGAGAAAATTAATCCGTTTATGTTATTAATTTAGGCACGACACAAAAAAGAGGAAGGCTTTACACCTCCCTCTTACCTGTTTCAAACGATTTTTCCCAGTTGGTTGTATCTCCTTCTGGATTCGGGCTTTTACCTGGTAAATGCTCTGATAATAGTTGCTCTTTCCATTCCTTGTACGCTTCATCTAAAGGCTTTTTTGTGTCGCAAGCATCCAAGTAGGAATAATGAAACTCCTTCTCATACTCCCAAAAAGAAGCTGCCAAAGGGTGAAAAGTATCACTTTTATACGGATTCTCTTTTTCTCCTTTGTACCAATGGTAATTTGAATAATCTTCCGTTATGCCAGAAAAAAATCCGGCTTTGTTCCAGTTATCAGCCATCTTATTTATTGTTTAAGTTATGATAGAAGTTACCTATAACATCAAGCATATCAGTAGGCAACAAATTGAATACATGATCTACTATTTCTTTAGGGATCTCATAGATAGCTGCTGCCATAGATCCTACAATAGCACCGATAGTATCGCTATCACCTCCCCACGAAATAGCCTTCCTTATTGCATCCTCAAAAGAATTACTGGAAATGATAATTTTCAAGCAAATAGGTACAGTTCCCTGGCAAGTTTCATCAAATACCCCAGCGTAATAGTTTCCGATCATAAACATAGGATAGTACGTTTGCATTTCGTTTTCAAGCCCGGATAGGTTTTTGGTAGTGCGCAAATAGTAAATAGCGTGCGCAATCGCTACAGCTCCTTTTATGCCTTCCGGGTGGTTATGGGTTACGATAGCGGTTTCTTCCGCTTCTTTCTTCACTCTATATAAGTCGTCAAAGAACCAAGCTACGGGGCTAACCCTCATTGCAGAACCGTTACCGAAGCTATTATATGGTTGTGGTGTATCTGAGGCTATCCAACGTGCAAAGCTGTTTCCGTATGCTCCTTTAGGGGTTGGATATTTTCTACACCATTTCAGTAACGTATCTTCGTAGTGTTCCCCATTGTTGATAGCGTCCGCAATAGCAATAGTACAAATCGTATCATCTGTAAAAGTGCTTTCTTCCGTAAACAACTCAAAGTTATAGTTATCTGTATTGTTAAACTCAAACCGTGAGCCTACAATATCGCCTATTATTGCACCTAACATATTAACCTCCAATTTTAGTATTACCTCTAAATGTTTTCTTCCTTATAAGCACGCCCATACGGATTGTACAATACTTGTTTTGATACTCAACCCGACTTAGATCTACATTCCAAAGACTTTCTTTCTTGATACCTATTTGTTCCTCTGAAAGCTCGTCAAAGATCGCAGCAATAGATCCAAAATAGAAGTGTCTTTTTCCATTGTACGGCTCTCTCAATTCTACATGAATAACTTTCGGTAACTTCATAATCCATTCCATTTATTAAAGCGTTCTAATCTGATGCTTTAAAATTATATATTGGCTTTATCGTATCAATGATCTCAACTGTATCAGTGATAGCATTTTTAATCTCTTCCATAGACTTATACGCTTGTGGGGCTTCATCTATTGTCGCTCTACTTACAGAAGTGGTATATATTCCGTTCATAGATTCTTGGTATTCCTCCATACTAAGCAACTCCTTTGCTTTACTCCTACTCATCAAACGTCCGGCTCCATGTGGGGCTGAATAGTTCCAGTCCGGGTTTCCTTTTCCAACACAGATAAGGGAACCATCACGCATATTTATAGGTATTAATAGCTTCTCGCCTAATTCAGCACTCACAGCACCTTTTCTAAGGATCATACGGCTAAAATCAATATAGTTGTGTATGGTTTCAAATCTATTTACCTCAGTAAATCCCATCCCATTAATGATAATCGCTGCCATAGTAGCACGATTAAGTACAGCAAAACGTTGCACTATTGCCATGTCATTAATATAGTCGTGAAAATCACCACCTGAAAGATGTGCCAACTCTTTGTCCTTACCAGGAATTGAAATATTCTTAATCGCTTCCTGAATATCCCTTTCCCTGCCTTCTGCTTTCAATCTGGCAATAGTATTGCGTACTTCAATCGCCCGATCGCTTTCTGTATTTGCAGCCAAATTTTGATAGTGTTTACAAACATCGCCTCCCAACTTTCTACTACCAGAGTGAATAACCAAATAGTACCTATGGTTTCTTTCTGAATAGTCCACCTCTATAAAATGATTACCGCCTCCAAGTGTACCGAGTGAGAGATAAGCTCTATTTAAATCTACTTGCTTCGCACATCGTAGGTTTGAAAAATCAAAATTTGCCTTTTGAGTATCATGTATATTAAACCCATTGGGAACCATTTCCCTTATGACGGAATCCAATTTCTCACAGTCTATATATTGATCTGCCAATTCTACAGTAAGCATACCGCAACCAATATCAACACCTACCAAGTTTGGCGTTACTTTATCGGTTATTGTCATTGTAGTACCTACAGTACACCCCTTACCAGCATGGCTATCCGGCATTATTCGTATAATAGAGTTTTCATAGGCAGGATAATTAGCCAGCCTCTTAATCTGATCGTATGCTTCGTTCTCAAAAGTTTCAGCAAAGATCTTGACTTCCTTTCCTGAATGTGTTCTAATTATTCTCATGTCAAATACAAATATAGTTTATTCTATTAAGTATAACAAATAAAATACTACTTCTTTTTACTTAGTAAAGTAACGTGCCGTTTTAGTTCTTTATGTAGATACTTGTTTTCGCTCTGTAGCTCTTTTATGATAGAATTACGCTTTTCAAGTTCTTTGTTATATCGTTCACGTTCAAATTGAGCAAACGTAAGATCCTCATTCCTACAAGTACAATCCCGTATATCATTGCTCAAAACAACAGCCCAACAACAAGGTATTAAGACTTTGCCAGCTTGCTTATCGTATATGTAATGGCACTTACTCATAAGTTTATCCTTTCATACGTCCTAAGAAGGATAGTTTTAATACATCGTATTGCTGACCTATAACGGCAAACTCCAACATAGCGTTATTATCCAAAAGATCGTTAATCCTTAAAAGTGGATAATCTTCTCCAGCACGGCTTACATATCCCTCTTGTGAAATATCATCTATTATGCGCTCATCATCGCATTTGCCAAAATAAGAATCAAGGCTGCTTATGATATGTTCTTTCAAATAAGCCTCACTATATACAGAAGCTATTTTATCCTGTTTCCTTAGTGCGTATCTCATAATTCATCTTTATCTCCTAATTCAGATAATGCTTGTTCAAACTCTTTGAGCTTCTTAATGGCATAATCTCTACGATAAGTAATTATATCACGAGTTGTGTAATCTATATAGAATCGGTCTATAAGATGTTGAACATAAAACCTTTCAGGCTCTTCGCAATGATTTAGTAGAATTACATAATTCGTGTTTCGTGGGTGGAAACATAGGAATCTATAATAATTTACTTTGCCACATGAACATTCTATTAATCGCTCATCTATCTTTAATTTCTTAATATCTTCAGTATTTAATATTGGCTTCATTTTTCAACTCCTTTCGGTTTGTTTATGGGTTTCCAGTGGGTTATCCTATATTCGTTGGCAATATCTGTTATTCGTTCCAAATAGTCCTCTGCCCAACCAAATTCCCCCCAAGTAGATGTTAGGTAATCAGTGTACCATTCGCCATCATCTAAATTCTGATATTCCACACGAAGGATGCAATTTGTTCCGATTTCCGGCATAGCTTCCGTATCATCTTTACACTCGTGCCAGTTCTCAAACTCATTAAACCGTCTTGCGATCTCTTCACAAAGAATGTTTGAGCTTTCCACATCGCCTAAATGAATTTCGGCTATTTGGTAATTCATCCCGTCCTTTATACAAAGTTCTGCATCCAATTCATCTGCACCAAACAAGCGTTTTCCTCGTGCTGGTAGGCAAATAAGTTTCAATGTATCAGTATCTAACTCACCTTTGGCGTATGTCCAATTCAATTTAATTTTCATTTTATACCTCCTTTTGCTTTTGTTGCAGCCATTTTACACCTTTTTTAAATCCTTCTACAAACGCATCTGAGCAAACCCTTTGTATTTCGGGTAAACAAACACCTCTACTTCGATTTAGAGGACACGTAGCGCAAGCCTGGCTTCGTCCGTTGGCTTGCTTTGCTGCTTTAGTTATTCCTTTCATAATTTCGACAACCATTGTTCATAAATACGTGTGGCTATCTGAGCCATCATTACGGGTGGAACACTCATACCACAAATGTAGTGTGGCGATAAACCACAAAAATTATAATCTTGTGGGAACGTGGATATATTACATACCTCAGAAGTGGATAGATAGACGGGCTGCTTAAATGGTATCAATGAATCCAGGTGTGCAGACAATGTATAACAAACTCTATCTTCATAACAGAACTGCTGATTAAAAAAGCCACGTTTACCAGTGAGTTTTTTATAGGCTTCTGATAGTGCTATATCCCCTTGTTCCCTGAGTTCAAAAAGTTCTCTCATTCTGCCTTCATAGGCTCTTCCTTTATAATCCGCAAAAGCACCATATACTATAGGATCCTCGTTAAACTCCATGTTTATATATGGTTCTACGTTAAACAGATTAGATACCTTCAAAAAATTGATCCCTAAATCATGTCTAATGCAAATAAAGAAGATCCGTTCTCTTTTCTGAGGAACACCCATTTTTGACGCATCAAGAAGGAAATGCTGACAATAATAGCCTGCGTTATCAAAATCTTTATATATGCGCCTAACATAGTCTATTGCACTTCCCATAAGTAAACCTTTCACATTTTCGGCTACTACAACTTTTGGTTGTAATACCCTTGCTAAAGCTATGAAATCAAAGAAAAGCGTATCAAGAACTTGTGCAGATTGCCCCTCTCTGAATTTCTTTTCTTTACCCCAATCCTTTTCACGATTTCCGGCAATGGAGAAGGTGGAGCATGGGGGAGAACCGTCCAAAATATCCAAATTGTAAAGATCGGGCGGTAGCTCTCTCTCTCTCTCTCTCAATGTTCGTATATCTTCCAAAAAATTATATCGGGGTGAGTGGTTAGCCACATAACACCGATTAACCTTTGCGTCTATCTCATTGCAGCCAATTACATCAAATCCGGCTAACTTGTAACCCATTGTAGAGCCACCACCACACGCAAAACAAGAGAACACTTTGCCTTTATCTTTCGTGAATTTGGCTTCTGAAAGCCTCCAATTATAGGGGAATTTATGTTTTTGCATTTTCCATATAAATTAAAATGGTAAATCACTTTCACCAGGTCGGCAATCCTCAATTTTGTATTGAGTATCTTCAACTGATTTTATAGTACACAAAACGTATGCTTTCTTTTTTAAAAGAGTTGCAAGCCTTTTCGCTTCTTTTTCCGCACTATCCAAGCTATCATGTTTGCAAGCTGGGGTAGCACACCCTTCCACAAATACCATGTAAAATGTATTCATACCTTTTCTATTTAGCGTTTATCTATAGTTGCCTTTTTACTCGGTGAACGCTTTACAATTATGGGAGAAGAAAGCATTATCTTAAAATACTTAGTACCATCGACTGTAATAGGCTCCTTCTCCATAAGGAAGGAAGCGTTATCCTTTACTTTTGCACAATCAAGTATCTTATTACTTAGGAACTTATTCATAAAGCGAATACCGCCTTTGTCGTACTTGATAGAAAAACCTTGTTCGCTATCGGTTTTGCAAATAAACCAGTCCTTTGTATTTTCTTCATCATTGGCAAACTGAACTTTATCTATATCCTTAATGCCTAATTCAGCAGCAAAAGACTTAGAAATGTAGATCATACCATTTTCACGATTAAATCTCAAAGTCCTTTCTCCGTTGCGTTGTCCTACTGGCTGGCTGTTTTCTTTATTGTATATTACAAGTTTCATAATTGGTAAATTTTAATATTATACGATTGCTATACATGAATATCGGTTTACAAAACTTATATTACTTCGGATAGCATTATTTATTGAATTGATTTTACGGTATATGGTGCTTACTGAAACACCCGTATAATCTGAAAGATCCTTATAAGAGCACCCGGTATCATAAACTTTTAACTTAAATAGCCTATAATCATTTTTCGGGTATTTATGCTTAATGAAGGAAAGAATATCTTTTGCAAGTTTATCCGGCTCTACAAGCTCCTCAACCGATAAACCTTCTTCCATACTTATTAACTGGAAAAATATCTCATTAGGTCTGTAGTATCGGTTTTCTTTAGCTATGTTCCGAAGCCTGGCTCTTTTATAAATTCCCCAAAATAAAGGCTCAAAGTCTATTATTGGCAAGTCTATAAATAGTAGATCCTTTCTCAGAAGCAAATAAGTATCGTGAAAAACGTCCTCATTTAGCTGCCATCCTAAGATACTTCGCAACCGTTTATAATTGAAAGAAAACCAGTAATCAAACCTCAAAACATTGCTTTTCATATCTCTATTGGCTTATACATACGTTTATAGGCACGATTAATTTATAAGTCGCTCCATTGGGGAAACCGTCTTTTATGGCTTCTTCAATCTCGCTGGCTGATGGTACACTTATTCGTTTCCCAAATTCAATTTTGCCCAAGCGTTTTCCCTTGTGATCGAAAATTATATATGTGTATTCATTCATAGGGCTATAATTATTTATTGGGGTAAATTGGGCGTATCACTTCCAGCGTGTCCGCACGAACAATAGCAATACGTTGGTAATATTTCTCACAAGCAGCTTTAAAACCACCACACCAAGCGGTTTTCTTCTCATAATTATCTACTATATCCTTTTCCGCTTTATCCAGATCAATAATAGGATAAGCCATGCCGATACGGATCTGATCGTTTGTATCATGCTGTAAAACTCTGATGTTGATTAAGTTTTTCATATCCGATGTTGCATTATGTGGGGCTTTAGCTCCACTGGTTATTATTTATTGATAACTGTTATAAACTTACATTTAGCCCAAAGCGAAATGTCGTTACTGTTTATGTATTCTTTGTTTCTTGCTTCAATAGCTTTTGCTTCTTGTTCGCTAATTTCTTTTCCGTTTATGAAGTATCGTTTCATAGTTTATTTTTTTAGAATTTCATCAAGTAATTTTTTATCAGCATCCCAAAGATTGTACCCTTTGGCGATCTTTCTTCTTAGATACTCTTTTTCCCCGATCATGGCGATTGCCTTTTCTCTCAAATCTGATGCGCTCCACTTTTCAGCTTGATCTATCAGAAGGTTTGTAAGGCACTTTCTTTCTTCGTAAAGTTCACGTACTAATACCGTCTTTCGCTCTATCTCTTTTAGGGCTGTTGGGTTCTCCATCCACAACTTACAAAAAGCGTCTTTATCAAGGTCTGTATTCATGTAGCACTCTTCTACTTCCGTATAACCATCTGCCGATAGTTTTAAACCCGTTCTTTCTTCAAATTCTTTCTGTGTCATATCTGAATGTATTTAGTTTTATATTCTTTTCGTGTAACTGTTTTTATTACGTTGCAAATATATGTAACATTGGTAATATTACCAAATGAAATAGGTAATATTTTCAAGTGATATTACCAATATTTACCAAGTAAAACATAGAAATATTATCATTATCAGATATATAGCTTTTCAAAAACACTGCAAAATAATTTCAGAAAAAGCATTTTTTAACATTGTGGGAATGTATGCTTTTTGATTTATTCTACTTATTAAAATAGATATTTTAGGATTATAGCTCTGATTTTGAAGAAAACAAGTATAAAAAACATTGGCGTATATATACACCGTTATTGAAAATATTACCTACATTTGCAGTATAACTAAAGTAATATTGATATGAATAAGACACTCTTTAAGAAAGTCAAAGACTTATGTAAGGACACTGGTTTATCAGAGAAGTACCTTACTGCGATAACCGAAAAAATGGGTGGCAGCATTGAGGATGATTCTACTGATGAAGCGGAAATCGAAAAAGTAGCAAACCAAATAGCGGATGTGGCAAAAGAAAGTCAAGGAGAAGCTACCAGGTGGGCTAACAAAGCGAAGGAACCAAAGGAGCCAAAAGAACCGAAGGAACCCAAAGAACCTAAAGAACCGAAGGAGCCAAAGGAACCTGATAACGATCCAAACAAACGGATCTCCGAACTTCAAGCGGAAATGGATAAAATGAAACAAGAGCAAGCTAAGAAAGATCGTGAAACAGCCGTTCAAGCAGCTCTTAACAAGCATGGTATTCCCGAATGGAGAAGAAAAGGTTTGGTTATTCCTGATGAAGAGGATCCAGATGCTTATTGCGCTGGTCTGAAACAAGACTTAATAACTCAAAACCTTATTTCGGAAGATCCAGAGAGTGTAAAAACAGCAAACGCAAAGAATGTTGAAGAGGCTTCTGATGCGTTGCTGGAATCAATTATTGTTAAATAAATCATTTTACAATGAAACGAACAAAAATCTCATTTGTCGGTGAAAAACCGATTTTCACAGGCAGTCCGCAAATTGTACCAGGCGGTTTTAATCTGGATCGGGAGAAACAGCGTTTTTCTGTAGGTGATATTATCCCTGCCGGAACACTCGCTATTTTCGATGAAGTTACAAGAAAGGTACAGATTGTAAAAACAGCGAAGGTTAAAGCTATCGGCACAAAGGATAAGAAAGTTATCACTTTGTATTCAAATGGCTATTGTTCACCCTGCTTTTCTGTTGGAGATAAGCTGTTACAAGCTAAATCCGTTAGTGGAACTTTTGAAGATGCACCTTCTATTGTGTCTATTGAAAAGCCTGGTGTGTCAAACGCTCCGTATGTAATTACACTTTCTGCTGAGATCTCAGGTTTGGCAGTAGATGATGTGCTTGTAGAGGTTGTTGAAAGCTCTACTAATGCTGCTGTTATTGGTGAACCTAACTCTTTAACAATCGAAGAAGTTACTGTAAAAGAGTTTGAAACAGCCATAGATGTTACAGAGGACACTATGCAATATGCTGTAATGGAAAGACGTGTTTTGCCTATTCCCGACAGCATGAAGGATAGCACGAAACGCTATTTAAAAGCGAACTCTCACATTCGATTGTCGCAAACTTATTAAAAGGAGGTGCTAAATGAAATCTATTTATTCAACTTTTACTGGTTTGTTTAAAGATGGCAAACCTATTGATTTTCTCGCAACGTGGAAAAAGACACTGGATAAGGCTTCAGAACGTGAAGTAGCATTATTCCAGAAAACTTATTCGGATGAGTGGTTTGATTGGGAGGCTCCGCAACTCTCTTTGAGAGCTGAGGGTATTATGGGCAAATATCATTTGCGTGTGATGGCAACCCTGATCGGTGATGAATCCCCCACTCCGTTAAGACGTTCTGACGGTTTTGATATTTGGAATGAAGAAATTCCACGTGTCGGACATAAGTTCTTTATGAAGGCTTCCACTTACCGCAAGTTGTTGGAAGTTTATAAATCTCCGTTCTTGAAAGACGGTCAAAAGGTTAAGCAGATTGAAAAGACTTTGCGTAACGATGTGGAAAACGCTTATCTGGGCTGCAAAGATACTGCTGATTTTATGATTCTGAAAGCTATATCAAACTTCGGTGTTTGTCGTTTCATTCCTTCTATCAACAATCCTGGTGGACGTGAGTTTGAAATTGATTACCTGATGGATGAAGCTAACAAACTCGTTTCAGCCTTATTGTGGAATGACGCTAACTCAAAAGCTGGCAAGTTGGATATTATTCTAACTCTTACCATGATCGTTACCTTGTTCAAAAACAAAGGTGTCGTATTTGAAGAGTTACTGATGGCTCCTGAACTGCTTGCATTTATCCGAAGAGATATTACAATTCGAGAAGCAGCCTACGGTAAGGACAAATCCGGCAAGGTTGTTACTATCCCAGACTTGAACACCTTGTTTGCTGATAACGGTCTGCCTAAAGTTCGTGAGATCACCCGTCTTGTGGGTATTGAAAAGGACGGAGAACGTGAGCCGTTAGATCCCTGGAATCACAATATGATTGTATTTAAACCTGCTGGAAAGATTGGCTTTATCCAGCCTTCTATTGAAGATAACGAGCTGTTTGAAGAGGACAATGTAGATTACATGAATGCTGGTAACGGTATTCGTATAGCCAAATGGCGTACTGGTGAATCTACAGGGCAAAAGGCTGGTGAATATACACAAGGATCTGCCCGTTTGATCCCGGTTATCACTGAAATTAACGGTATTGTCTGCTTGCAAGTTAGAGGCTTTGAAGAGCCGGAAGAAGCAGTAGAGGGAGTAACTTTTTATACGAAAGAACAATTCGATCAGAAGGCAGCAGCTTCTTTGGTCGGCTAAAAACGATGCAATATGGTAACATTAAAAGTATTAAAGAAGTTCCAAGATAAGGACAACAAGGAGAAAATTTACCAAGTCGGTGAAACTCTATCAACAAGCGATTTGGATCGTGTAAATAATCTTGTTTCACGAGGAATTTGCAGTATTTCTGCTATCAAGGAGGCTAACAAAGAAGAAAAGAAACCCGAAAAAATTAGCCTTTTTGATAAAGAGTTTGAAATCGGTGCTGTAAAAGGTGCTTTGGCTGAGATTGGTGTTTCAATCAATAAAAATGCTGGCGTTCAAGCAATCACCAACAAACTCGGTGAACTTACAGAAGAGCAAAACAAGGCTCTTTCTGAAATCTTATGTAAAGAGTAACCTATGACGAATTTAGACGCTATCCGTGCTTTATGCACTAAAATATGTTCCGGCTTCTACCCGGATCAGAATGTACTTGAATTTACCCTTTTGGATAATGGTATAGATCCTTCTAAAAACTTCATCCCCAAAGATGTTGAACTGGTGAAGGCTGCTATCAGTGTCGTTAAGGGAATGACTGAAAACAGCCATTCGGAAAGTGGAATTTCTGACGGGTGGGATGCGGATCGTATTAATAAAAGTATCTCCGCTATTTGTCGGGAGTACAATATAGATAGCTCTGATTTTGTCGAAGAATCTTCTGTATCAGACGGTTCTAACCAATGGTAAGTTATGCAATACAACGGAACAATACAGTATAAGGTTTTATCTGGTGGCGGTTTGGATGGTAACGGTGAGCCGATTATCTCTACCGTATCATGGAGTGAGCCTATACGTTGTCTGTACAAAACGGTAAAGCATAGCAACACGATCTATCAACAAGGTAAGTTTACTGATAAAAGCTATGAGATCCTAATTGAAAGTAGGGATTTTCAAGCTGATACGGTAAAACTTACCAATGATAGAACACAGTTTTTGGGTGAGTTTGAAGTACAGGATATTGAGTTTGTTAATCGCTCAGGAAGAGTAAAGATTACGGTTTGATGGGATTCACGAAGAAAACGCCGGATAGTGCTTTTAGCAACTTTCTTGATGATACCAAGAAAGCCGTTATAGGTAGAGCTATTAAGGCTTTTATCTATGTCGGTGAAGCGTGTCTGAAAGAAGCCCGTTTAAACGGCAACTATACAGACAGAACGGGAAACCTTAGAAACTCTATCGGTTATGCCGTACTTTTTAATGGTGAAGTTATGGAAGAAAGTGCTTTTGCCAACACAAAAGGTGGGCAAAACGGAAAGAAGCATTTGGATAGCTTGAAAAAGAACTATCAAAACGGTATTGTCTTGATTGTATCTACTGGAATGAGTTACGCAGCTTATGTAGAAGCCCGTAATTATAATGTCCTTACTTCTTCCGAACTGCTGGCTAACAAACTTGTACCTCAGATTATGAAACAATTAGGCTTTGAAATGAAATGAATAAGACAGGTGATGAAATAGAGCTGGACGTTTTCAACATTATCACAAACAGCCAACTTGCAAAGGAAATAAAAGGTAACGTTTATCGTGAAGGAACACGAGATCTAAACCCTATGGAAGAGGATATAATTGTATCGTTTCTTACTGGTTTGGATGGGCAGTTTCAAACTGGCTCCGTAACGGTAAATATTTATGTTCCCGACAAAGACAATGGCAGTAAGGTATTGGTTAAAGATGTTGGCAGATGCCGTTATCTGGCACGCAAAGCCGATGAGGTTGTTAGATCCTTGAAACCTACTGATTACAGATTTTCTTTAGGTGCAACAATTAAAAGCTACAAAGCAGAAAAGGTAGCTATGCACTTTGTAAACGTAAAGATCAATTTTGAACTAAAAACATTTTAAGTTATGGCAAACAGTGGTATTACATGGGGTAAACCCCTGGTCGAATTTGGGCTAACTGGTGCTGAAGATGCATCTCCTTCCAGTTTCAAAACAATGCCCACAGCCGAAGAAAATACAGTTCTTCTTACAACTGTAAAAGGAAGTGCGCAAGAATTGTACGGAGAAGGGCATGAACTGGTAGCTCGAAAAATGCAAAAGTCTTATAAGCAGCTTGCTATGAGTGTGTTTATTCCTTCTGGCACAGAGGATCCTATTCCGGAAGAGGACGGAGTTGTAAAAGATGAATATGCAGTACGCCTTACTCCTGAAGATGATACGCTGGATGGATTCATCATGCGTAAATGCTCTGTTGAGGTTGAAGAAGAATGGTCGTCCGCAAAGGGTAAAATGCTAAAATACATCTTTAGCTCATTGAAGCCCAAGACGGGTAAAATGATTGAGAAGTATAAAAAAGCAGAATCATTATCTGCAGGTTAATTGAACTATGAACAAGGGAAAAGACAACATAGAAGGGCTTGTGTCTGATACGATCTTACAAAAGCCGTATTCTATACAGATAGGACAAGAAACATACGAGGTTGCACCTCCTTCTATTGCTACTCTTATCCTTGCCTCTGAACTTATTTCTCAGCTTCCTAAAGTAGAGTTAGATAAAAGCCTGGTTACATTTGAATCGCTCCGTATTGCGAAAGATTGTAAGGTTTTAGGCGATATTGTAGCTACTCTCATTTTAGGAGCTGAGAATATAACTACAGAAGCAACCGTAGTTCAAAAGTCTTTATTCGGTTTGGTACGCACACGCAAAAAGGTTACGATTGATAACAGGGCTGTTTTATCCGATAAGATCTTGAAACAAATTTCACCAAGTAAAGTGAACGCTCTTACCCTTAAAATCATAAACAGGATGGAGATAGGAGATTTTTTCGGGCTTACCGCTTCCCTGATAGAGATAAACCTTCTCAAACCGACAAAAGCAGGAGAAGCGGATCCGAAGGAAACGATAGCATCTGGGCGGTAGTAGCAGGAATGGCAAAGGCTTATAATCTGACTTTTGATTATATCCTATACAAAATGAGTTTTGCGAATGTTCGTCTGTATAATGCGGTTCTGCCTTCTTTCTCAGCAAAGAAGGATGGTAAAAAAGATACTGGCATTATTCTAAATGGTGATGATCCTAATAATCAGGATGCAGTAAATAACGCAATATTTGACGTAAACGAAGATGAATAACAACGAAGGTACAACATGGTGGGCTTTAGGATTGGATAACGCCAAATTTGAAAGCGATGTGGCGAAATCTAACTCTCTTTTCCGAAGCATAGGCAACACAGCCGAAAAGGAAGGTAGCAGGATAGACAACATTTTCCGTAGAATAACGGTTGCTGCAACTGGATTTTTCACAGCTCAACAAGCGTTGGGATATGCTCAGAAGATAGCTCAGGTAAGAGGCGAATACCAACAGTTAGAAGTTGCCTTCAATACCATGTTGGGCAGTAAGGCTAAAGCTGATGCTTTAATGACACAGCTTGTTAATACTGCTGCTAAAACTCCGTTTGATCTCGTTGGTGTGTCAAGTAGCGCAAAACAATTACTTGCTTATGGTATAGCTGCTGACAAAGTGAATGACACTTTGGTACGGTTAGGAAATATCGCTGCTGGCTTATCTATTCCATTACAAGATATAGCCTGGTTATACGGTACAACCATGACACAAGGCAGATTATATGCTGAGGATCTTAACCAATTTACGGGTAGAGGTATTCCGATGATTCGTGAATTAGCTAAAGAGTTGGGTGTAGCTGAAAATGAAGTTAAGGCTTTGGTTTCCGAAGGAAAGGTAGGATTCCCCGAAGTTCAGAAGGTTATAGAAAACCTTACAAATTCTGGCGGTATGTTCTACAACCTGATGGAAGAGCAAAGTAAGACTATTACGGGTAAGATCTCCAACATGAGCGATGCTATTTCTGTAATGCTTAACGAAGTAGGGAAAGCTAACGAGGGAACAATCAATTCAATACTGGAAACTGGTATCTCCGCTATAGAGAACTACGAGGCTATCGGTGAAACTATACAAGAATTGATTGTTACTTATGGCTTGTACAAAGCTGCTGTAATTTCGGTTGCTGCTACAAAAAATGCCGTTACTACCATTAAAGCCACTGGAGAAGCTGAGGAACTAAGCAAATTGCTTACTGTAGAGCAGCAAGCAGCCATTTCAAAACAAAATCTAACCAAAGGCACGTTAGAGTATGCAACTGCCGTAAAAGCTGAAATGGCAGCAAATATAGAGGCTCAAACCGCAGCTTTAGCCAAAGCTCGTACAGAGGTTTCAGCAGCCAGCCAAGCCGTAGCAGCCAAGAAAGCCGAATACCTTGCTGCTAAAGAGTTGGAGAAGCAAAGATTAGCAGAACTTATGTCTATCGGTGCTACTGGCTCCGCAAAACAAGTAGAAGCAGCAGAAAGAAAATTAGTCGCAGCCGAAACAGCCAGAGAAACAGCAGCCTTACAATACCAAGCAGCCACACGTGATTTTAGCACTAAGAAAGTAGCGGTAGAAACGGCTGCTAAAACATTGAATACCACTCAGACAGCAGCCAACACAGCAGCACAAGCAGCCAATGTAACTACAACAAACTTGTTGGCAACTGCAAAGCTCAGGCTTACGGCTGTAGCTACCAGGTTGAAAGCCGTTATGCTGGCAAATCCTTATACTTTGGCAGCAGCAGCCATAGCAGCTCTCGGTTATGGTATTTATAAACTTATCACTTATCAGACTGACGCAGAAAAGGCGCAAGAAAAGCTAAATAACGCCATATCTGAGAGTGAAAAGGTTATTGGAGCTGAAAGATTGCAAATTGATGCGATGTTTGCACGTTTGAAAGCAGCCAAAGAAGGTACGGATGAATACCGTTCCGCAAAGGAAGCCATAATGAGCAAATACGGTGAGTATTTGAAGAGGCTGGGGGATGAAAAGAACGCTTTGGATGATCTGGCTAAGGCTTATCGTATCATTACGCAAGAAGCCGAAAAATCAGCTCGTGCAAGAGCTATGGATAAAGCGGTTAATGAGGCTTCTAATGACTACATGGATAAGGAGGTAGAAGCCAAAGAAAATGTAGAAGAATTACTAAAAGATAAGTTCAAGGGAAAGAAGGATAAAGACGGTATCGACCTTGCGGAAACTTATTACTGGAAGATTAAGCCAGTGTTGGAAGGCAAGGGGGAAATTACCAAAGAAATCCAGGATATTATAAAGCAGTTTGACGAAACCAAATACTTGCCTGGCGATCCCATGACTGGTATAGGTGCGCAAACCTACATAGCTAATGACTTGCAAGATGAAATAACCAAAGTATTCAAAGCTCGTGGCATTTATAATAATATCATAAAAGAGGCTCAAAAACGCTTCGGGGAGAATCCTAACCAAAATCAGAAAACGAGTAATCAAGAAGAGGTATTTTATACCAAAGGTAAATCCATTTCTGAGATAGAAGCAGCCATTACTAAAGGTCAAGAAAAACTGGAGGCTTTCAAAAAGGCTCTCAAAGAGAACAACGGCTTAATGTCTGATGGCAAAGTAGTAACCGATGCTGTTGTAAAAGGGCAGGAAAGCTATATAGCTAAATTAAAGGCTACCGTTCTTGAACGTGAAAACGAGCTGCAAATTATTAGCCAAGTAGAGAACCGTATTTCTAAACTGAAACAGGAGCAGAAAGAAACCGTTAAGGGTAGTGCTGAATACAACGACTATCAAAGACGTATAGATTCACTGAGTAAAAAGTTACCAGATAGAAAAACGTCCTCTTCTCAAAAGGATTATTCCGATGAGATAAAACGTAATGCACAAGAGCAGATCCGTATTAAAAAGGATATGGAATTTGCTGTAAGGCAAGCTGAGATCAACACCTATAAGGAAGGACTTTCTAAAACATTGAAACAAAACCAGCTCAACTATGAGCAGGAAATGGAGCAGATCAAACGTCAAAAGGAGGATAAGCTAACCAAAATTCAAGAGTGGGAAAAAACTATATGGGAATCTCAGGGCAAAAAAGGTACGTTTAAGCCAACTACCACCCAATTATCAGAGCAGGATGAGCAACAATTTAAAGCTCTTGAAAATGCTGCTGGAAAGAAATTGTCTACTGGCAATCAGACTGCAATAGAAGAAATGCTAAAGCAGTATCAGACCTATGCGGAAAAGCGCAAGGAGATAGAGGAAAATTTTCAGCAAGATATTGACGAAATGCGAGCTGTTAATGAGAAAGATAAGAAAGCCGGAAGGCAAGTTACTTTCTCCGAAGAAAATATCGCTCAGGCTGAAAGTGATAAACAAGATGCTTTGGACGCTTTAGATCAAGAGATAGCTACTCGTGAAGCGACTTTTAATGTATGGGTAGAACAAATATCCTCTATGGGGTTAAGACAGCTAAAGGAGGCTTTACAAACAGCCCAAGACACGCTGAAAAAAGAAGGTGGCAAGCTGGATGATAAAGAAAAAGCTACTCTTCGTGCGCAAATTAAAACCCTGGAGAAAAAAGTAGAGGTTGCTGAGGCAAAAGACGCAAGCATTTCATCTGCTGAAAAAAACAAAAAGAAGTGGAGCGATACCCTAAAGGTGATGAATGAGGTAGATGATACTGTTAATAATATCATTTCAGACTTTGACGGGATGGATGATGCAACCAAAGCTGCTTTGTCTGCTGCTACCAATATCGCAGGAGGTATAATTTCTATGATAACGGGTATTCAAGCGTTGGCGGTTACTGGTGCAGAAGCTATCAAAGGAGTAGAAAGAGCTTCGGTTATCCTTTCCATAGTCGGTACAGCCGTTTCCCTTATCACTTCATTGTTTGGGTTGTCCTCTAAGGCTGAAAAGGAACACCAAGAGGCACTTAAAGAAGTAGCCGAGAACAAACTGGAAATGCAACGCCAGTACAACTTATTGCTCATGGAGCAAAATTTACTTTTGGAGGAAGCAACATCTATTTTTGGTACAGATCAAATAGAAAAAGCTATCAATGCAATAGAGGTATATCGTGATGCGATAGCTGAATATAAAGAAGTCCTAAAGGGGGATAAACCAACTTATCAGTTTCAGTTTAACCCTAAAGGGAACTGGGGGCTTGATGAATACAATGCAAAATTAAATGCGTACAATCAGGGTATAGGTGCGCTTAATGATATAACCATAAAAACGGGAAGTTACACTACTGGAGCTTGGTTTTGGAAAAAGCAGCATGATATTTATACTTCGGTACTCCAGGTTTACCCGGATTTAATAGATGGTGAAAAAAATCTGAACAAAGAAAGAGCGCAAGCCATTCTTGACACTCAAACAATGAGCGATGAGAATCGGAATTTGTTGCAAAACCTTATAGACCTTCAAGAACAAGCGGAAGAAGCCCAACAAGCACTAAGAGATTACTTAGAGGGTACTTTTGGCTCTTTAGGTGATAGTATAATGGATAGTATCACTGAGGCTATTGAAAATGACGGTGTAGATGCGTGGGAAAAGTTTGGAGAAAAAGGATCTTCTGTATTGGAAGATTTGGGTAAACAGATTGCCTACTCTTTATTCTTCTCTGATAAGTTCAAAAGACTACAAGCGGATTTGGAGAAAATCTATGGATCCGGCAAAACAGAAGAAGAAATAGCTAAGGAAGCAAGGGATTTGGTTTCCTCTTTCTATCAAGGTATCGGTACGGATATGAATAATGCCCAACAATGGATGGAGCATTGGAAAGAAGAAGCAAACAAACAAGGCTTTCACCTTTGGGAAACAGAGAATCGTGAGGTTTCCAGCAATAACGGCATAGCAGCAAGCCAGGACAGCGTAAACGAGCTGAACGGAAGGACAACTGCAATTCAAGGGCATACCTATTCTATAAATGAAGGTATTAAATCATTGGTTAGCCATTGTGCCAAATTTCTTGAGGTATTAACTGGTATCAGAGAAAATACAAGCTATTGCAAGAATCTGGAATCTATCAATTCCAATATAAAGGAAATGAAAGAAAGCATAGGTAACATGAATGATAAAGGTGTAATAATGAGGAAATGAAAAATAACTTATACATAGACGGTACGGACGCTTTTACTCGGTTCGGGGTTTTTATTGCTGAGGGTGGGCATAATGAAGTTGTTGCTTTCCCGGCATTAAAAGCACCAGAAGTTTCTAATGATTGGGCAGAGTATGACGGTATCGAAGTGGATTTGTCGGATCCTAAACTTGATACTAAAGAACTTGAAATAAAGTTCAACGCAGTAGGTATGTATCAGACTGGAGATTTCATTTCTCTGTTGTCCGATGGAGCTTACCATACCTTTGAGTTTAAAAGAATCGGATATACTTGTAAACTCCGATTGGTTTCAGAGGTAAATGTAGCTCTGTATATCGGTGCTAAAAGTTTCTCGTTAAAATTCGCAGATGATTTCCCTTTGAGAGATTATAAATATACGGCTCCTTTATCGACAACCAATATACCTACGCAGGGGTATGAAATAGACGGGATAGATTTCTCCGTTTACGGTATTCGTGTATTGGAAGGAAGCGAGGCACAAATACTTAAAGCTCCAGCAGTGAAGAAAAATATGTTACGTAACCTTTCTACCCAAAATGGGGCTATTTATGATGGCAAACAAGTAGTGTACCAACATAAAGAAGTTGCCTTGAATTGTTGCTTAATCGCTAAGAATCTAACGGAGTTCTGGAGAAATTACAATGCTTTCCTTCACGATCTGATAAAGGTTGTGGAAATAGACGAAGGCGAAGGCGTGAAGGTACAAACGGCTGAAAGATCCTTGTTCGTTGAAAGCACTTACGAGGAATACCCATGTTACTACAAAAGCTCAAAAGTAAGTCTGTTTTCCCCTGACGATCAAGTTTGGTGCGTTTTTACCTTAACGTTGGTATTTACTGCCTTTAGAGTTGGAGGGGATGAATATTTACTTGCTTCTGAGGCTGGAGAATTGATAGTTACAGAAGATGGTGAGTTTTATATAGATTTGAAAAGCTATGGCTATTAAAAAGAAGAAAATAAGCGAGCTGACACTTTCGGATAACCTGAAAGGATTGTACACTATTGGAGTTAAATTAATCAATGGGGTACAAACCAGCGTGAAAGTAAGTTTGGAATACATTCAAACGGCATACGAGAACGCTGTAAAAGCAACCAACAGTGCAAATGAAGCTGCCAAGTCTGCTAACAATGCTGCTTCAAGTGCCAACACTGCAACCTCAAACGCAAATAAAGCGACTGAGGCAGCGAAAACGGCTACCAATAATGCTAATGAGGCTGCCCAACAGGCTAAAACTGCTACTTCCAACGCAAACTTGGCTACTCAAAAAGCGAATACAGCAGCTACCAATGCGGATAATGCACGAAAAGGATTGGAAGAGATAAAAAGTGCAACTGAAAGTGCTACAGCCAATGCCAATAAAGCAGCTACTAATGCGAATGAGAAAGCACAAAAGGCAGAAACAGCAGCTAACAATGCAAATACTCAGGCAAATAGGGCAAAAGAACAAGCGGATAATCCCCCGAAAATGGGTGAAAATGGCAACTGGTGGAAATGGGATGAAACGCAAAAGAAGTATGTAGATACCGGGATTTTGGCAAAAGGCGGTATTCTCTATCCTACTTTTACGATTGATCCCGATACAATGGAACTGATCATGTATTACCAGGATGATATAGCTGCTGATATGTTTGATATTGACAATGAAGGATTTTTAATTTTTAACCCCAAGTGATATGGCAGAAGGAAACATAAGATTAGGAAAGGTTGCTTTCGTGGATAAGGGAACTTATTCATCAGCTACCACATATAATACATTTGATTTCATTACTACGGATGATAGTTGCTATCTCTGTATCAAGGACGGGAACAAAGGACACGCTTTAACCGAAACTACCTGGTGGAAATGTATTGCTCGTGGAACAACCGCCACAGCAGCAGCTAAAAAGGCTGAGGACGCTGCTAAACTGGCTAATGAAAAAGCTACAGCAGCCGATAGCGCAGCAGGTAAGGCAGTAGAGGCTACCAACAATGCCAACGCAAAAGCTAATGAAGCTCACGAAAAGGCGGAAGAAGCCAATACTGCTAAAGATAATGCAAATGAAGCTACTGGCGATGCAAGGGTAGTTATCGCAAGGCTGGAGGAACTGGAAGAATCGCTAATCTCAAAATACAAGCTGATCCCTACTTCCATGAAGCTAAACTACCCGAAAAAAGTTACTTACAGGAATACCCAGCCTTTCAAAGTTGAGGTAGAATTACTTCCCGTAGATACTGGTAGGAATGTATTGTTTCTCGGTGATGATCGGGCGGTGTCTATCACTCCTGATGGCGTATTTATGATTAACGGTGTAGGAATGAGTAAAATTCACGTTATCCCAACGGAAAATACGGGTATTTATCAAACTATACAGATTGAAGTACAGGAGCCAGGAATAAGGTTTACTTCTGGTAAGGGTATGCGTTTATCCGGCTCTGGTGGTATCATATTAACTTAGTAAATTTTATTGTTTAACTTCTTAACACTATAAAAAATATGGCACTTACAGCAGAAGAGGAAGCTAAAGTAAAAAAGATTATTACAGCTTACGACAATGGCAAAAGATTAAATGAATTACCAGTAGCAGACAGCAGTAACCCTTTCGACCTCACAACTGAGGTGTTGGATAAAAGCGGAGAAAGCAAACAAGCTGGTCTGGCTGCTATGCTACCTTATGCAGAGGTTCAATGTAGTTATGGCGTAGAATTAGATGTAACAGTATCTTCTTCGGTTCTTACCCGTACTGGCAATATGACACTGCATAAAACATTGCCAATTCAAAGCAAGATGAAAGGGTGTTTGCTATCAGATGAAGGCAAGGTTATTGAATACCTAAACCCTACCAACTGGAAAGCGCATAAAAGGGATGGTTCCAATGGTATGGTTATGGTGGAAATCCCTGCTCACTGGAGAAGATTTTATACCAATGGAAACAAAAGAGGTGTACGAATCAGTGAATACCCGATACCTGGTTATCATTTCGTAAAGAAATGCTATATCTCGGCTTATGAGGCAACAATCCAACGTAGCACTGGTAAACTGGCTTCTGTAGTAAATACTTCGGCTGATTACAGAGGTGGTAACAACCAAGCAGATTGGGATGCTTTGCCTAAATCCCAATTAGGCAAGCCAGCTACATCTACGAGTAGAACAAACTTTCGTGCTGCTGCTCGTAAAAGGGGGGCTGGTACGCAATGGAACTGCATGGACTATAACGCTTATATCACTTTGGCATGGCTCTATTACATAGAGTATGGAAACCTTAACTGCCAGTTGGCTTTCAATGCCCAGAAAGATAGCAACGGGTATGCTCAGGGTGGTTTGGGTAATGGTGTAACTACATGGGATGGTACAAAGTGGAACAATTTTAGTGGTTATTATCCTATTATTCCTTGCGGTACGAGTGATGAATTGGGAAATGCTTCTGGTGAAGTAGCTTACACTTTAGAGAAAGCAGAAGGAGAAAACAGCAAAGTATTTACCGTACCTCGCTATCGTGGTATTGAAAATCCCTTCGGGCACGTCTGGAAATGGACGGATGGAGTAAATATAGAAGTGAAAACCAATTCAGACGGAGGAACTTCTAAAGTGTATGTTTGCGATGATCCTTCTAAATACAACGATAGTAACTACACAGGCTATACGCTTAGAGGATTGGCTGCACGTGCAGAAGGTTATGCAAAAGAAATGATTTTCGGTGAATTTGGCGATTTGATTGCTTCTGTAGTCGGAGGTGGATCTACTACCTATTGGTGTGATTACTTCTATAACAATATAGGATCTAACGCTCTTAGGGGTATCCTTTTCGGCGGTCGTACGGATGATGGCGATCTTGCGGGCTTCGGTTCTGCGTTTACGCGTAGCGCCCCCTCGGCTGCGGATGCGTTTGTCGGCTCTCGGCTTTGTTTTATTCCTGAATCGTGAAGCGAGCCAGGTTTAGACTGCAAAACTTAAATGATTAATAAACAAATAAATATAGGTTGGTTGCTGGTGGGTATCCTTTTCAGCGGTAATACGAATAATGGCGATCATGCAGGCTTCGGTTATGCGAATACGAATAACACCCCCTCGAATACGAATGCGAATGTCAGCTCTCAGCTATGATTTTTCAAAATTAACTCAACATACGAAGCAACGACCTTACCTATTGGTAGAAGATAACATAACTCATAAAGGTGCTGGTAGGGAAACCGAAGGCTCTGAGTACGAAAAACAAAGAATATGAAGAGATTAAGTAATTTATACGAGCAAATTATTTCACTTGACAACTTGCGCCTGGCTGATGAAAAAGCCAGAAAAGGCAAGTTGCGTTCTTATGGTGTCAAACGACACGATAGGAATAGGGAAGCAAACATACTGGCTCTTCACGAATCTTTGAAAAACAAGACTTTTGTAAATTCTAAATATGAAGTATTTATAATCAGAGATCCCAAAGAACGGCTTATTTACCGTTTGCCTTATTATCCTGATAGAATCTTGCACCATGCCATTATGAATATTCTGGAGCCTATATGGGTGTCCTTATTTACAGAAGATACCTATTCTTGCATTAAGGATCGTGGTATTCATAAAGCAGCAGATAAAGTAAAGAAGGCTTTGAAAGAAGATCCAGAACACACTACTTACTGCTTGAAAATGGATATAGTGAAGTTCTATCCAAGTATAGACCATGATATTTTGAAAACAATATTACGGAAGAAAATCAAAGATAAAGATCTGCTTTGGTTGCTTGACGTGATTATAGACAGTGCCAATGGCGTACCCATAGGGAACTATCTAAGTCAGTATTTTGCTAATATTTATCTGGCTTACTTCGATCACTGGATAAAGGAGGTTAAGAAGGTAAGATATTACTTTAGGTATGCAGATGATATTGTGATTTTAGGCGATGATCCTAAACAGCTTCACAAACTCCGTATAGAGATTGAAGAATATCTGCATGACAATTTAAAGCTATCACTTCGTAAAGTGGATCCTAAAACTGGAAAAAAGAAATGGAAGTTTCAAGTATTCAAAATTGATAGCCATAGAGGTATTGATTTTGTCGGGTATGTCTTTTACCATACCCATACCCTTATTCGGAAGGGAATCAAAAAGAACCTATGTAGGAAGGCAGCCAAGCTGAATAAGAAAAAGCACATTTCCGATATGGAATACAAGCAAGTTATTTGCAGTTGGTTTGGCTGGGCTAAATACAGTAATTCTAAGCATCTATTAAAAACAATAATTAAAAAGCAAGTATATGATACACTACGATTTTAAGCCTTCTAAGTTAGAGGCTAACGGGAATGGTTCTTACACATACCGTTGGGATATTCAGGAAGTTCAAGTAGAAAACCATTTTGGAGAAGCTGGAGATAATGGGCAAACTACAAAATGGACTTGTAACGAAGTTGTTGTTTGGGGAATGGTTACAAATGATAAGCTAAAAAAGGCAGTTATTACCCATTTGTGGGATTCGGATAAAGAAGCCAAAATTATCAATGATTATAACGCTGCCCAGCTCGGTATTCTCACTGAAAAATCAGCTACCAATGATTACAAGGAATATTTGCAAAAGAGAAAAGCTATCAAAGAAATGATAGATAACGATTGTAAGGAACTTAATATTATATTGTGATGAGAAAGTTTAGTGAGTTAGGTGTAACCGTACAAGATGAACGTAAAATGTTCAACTGTAGCCAGGTTTCTATTTCGGACGTGCTGAACTGTGAGATCATTGTAGAAGATTTCATTCCAGATGTAAAGACTTCGCACGGTGAAGGAAGATACCTTGTGAAATTTAAACATAGCAATGGTGCGGATGGTAAGTTTTTCACAAACGCAGCTTCTTTAAAGAAAACTTTGGATCAGATCCCCAAAGACGCTTTCCCTTTCAGCACTACGATTAAAGGGATGAAATGCGGAAATGGTAAGATCTATCAATTCACTTAGTAAACATGAAAATACATTTCAACAACAAGGAGATTGATATTCTGGTAGATACAAGCAGCTACCGATATACGGCTTTACAGAATGTAGGCACTCTTTATCTGTACTTTGCCAGTGAAGAGTTCATAAACATTCCCGTAGGAGCTTATTGTATCTACAAGAATATCACTTACTACCTTATGGATCCTGACGACTTCAAGAAGAAAAGCAGTCGGAATTTTGAATACACTCTTGTAATGTATGACATAGGCGCAATATTGGGTAAATACAAATGCCGGGATATTGTTTCTAAGCGTTTGAAGTTCGATTACACTGCAAAGCCTCACGAGCATCTACAGTTGATTGTAGATAATCTCAACATGAGAGATAGCGGTTGGAAAGTTGGCGAATGTATTGAAGCAGAAGAAAAGACTATTAACTACAACCATATCTTTTGTAGTGAAGCTTTGCCTACTATTGCCGATACCTTTAAGACGGAGTATGAAATAGATCCGGCTATCAAAACAATACACTTGCGTAAAGTTGAATATAACAAGGGTGAACCTTTGCCTCTTGAATATGGGAAAGATAAAGGTTTTGTTCCAGGTTTAGGACGCTCCAACAAGGACGGAAATAGACCAGTTACCATATTGTACGTTCAAGGTGGGGAGCAGAATATAGACTTTAGCAAATATGGATCTAAGGAATTGCTTTTGCCCAAAAATCAAAGATTGGAGTATGAAGGGCGTGCTTACGTTTCGGATGCGGAAGGCTTGTATATAAAACGGGCTGATACAACCCTTACGGATGTTCAAGAGGATAGTTTGGATTGTTCTCATATTTCACCTAAAAGAGTAGGCAGTGTTTCTAATGTTGTTGTTTCCGATAAAGAAAAGAATTTCTATGATTTTATAGATAGTTCTATTCCTGATGATCTGAATTTTGAGGATTATGTGATAGAAGGTAATAACATGACTGTTATATTTCAGTCTGGTATGCTTGCTGGTAGTAATAAAGAATTTGAAGTTAAATACGTTCATAAAGAACGTAAATTCTTGATAACTCCACAAGAAATAGACGGTCAGATTATGCCCAATGACATATATAAGCCTAACCTGGGGGATAAATACGCTGTGTTCGGAATACAGTTGCCGGATGCGTACATTTGCAATAACTCAACGAAAGAAGGTGCAAGCTGGGATATGTTCAGGGAAGCAGCCAAATATCTTTATGAGAATGAAGATCCAAAATTCACATTCAAAGGAGAATTGGATAGCATTTATTCCAAAAAGCGTTGGCTCTCTATTGGTGGCAAAATAAAATTGGGCGGTTACATACTCTTTAAAGATCCGCAATTCATACCAGAAGGTATAAAGATAAGGATTACCAGTATTAAGGAGTATATACACAGACCTTACAGCCCGATTATTGAATTATCCAATACGACTACTGGCGCAACGGTTTCAAGCGAATTAAACAAGATAGAGAGTAACGAGGTTAAAACTGATAACCAATATAAAAACTCTATTCAGTTTACAAAAAGACGTTTCAGGGATGCAAAAGAAACTATTTCAATGTTGAATGACGCTCTTTTGCATTTCTCAGGTTCTATCAGTCCGATTTCGGTACAAACAATGAGTTTGCTTGTTGGCGATGAAAGTTTGCAGTTCCGTTTCGTGAACAACAAAACCAATCCGACACAAGTAGAATATCTCGTTACCTATGACAGCAAAAAGAAAGTGCTTTCGGCTCCAGGTGGAATATTACAGCACATGACTATCGGGATTGATACACTTTCCTCTGGGCATAAAGCCAGTGAGTATAAGTTTTGGGATATTGAAAAATATACTTCTCCAACCTTAACAGAAACAGTAGGGTATTATCTCTATGTGAAGGCTAATAAAAATGGCACTACTGGATCATACGTCTTAAGTAAAAACGCTATCAAGCTGGAAGGTGTAGAGGGTTATTATCATTTCCTTGTAGGTATTCTAAACAGTGAATTTGAAGAGGATCGTTCTTTTGTCGAACTATTCGGATTTACAGAGATACTTCCAGGAAGAATAACTACAGACAGAATCGTTTCAAGCGATGGGCTAAATTTCATGGACTTTGTGAATAACGCTTTTCGTGTAGGAAATTCAGACAGCTATTTTGATTGGAATACCAAAGGAGATAAAAAATTACGTCTGAAAGGCACAATCGTGCAAAGTGAAAGTGGCGATGAAAGCCCTATAGGTTGTTTTCGTGGCGTATATGACAACTCTTATACCTATTATTGGGGTGATGAGGTTATCTATGATGATGGAACTGGCTATTCTATGTATCGTTTTGTATCAAAGAATCCCGTTAAAGGTATTTCTCCAAATAATAGTAACTATTGGATTATTGTAGCCCAAAGAGGTGTGGGTATTTCAAATACAGACGTTCTGTATGCCATATCATCCAGTAATACTACAGCACCAACATCCGGTTGGCAGACAACAGCTCCAGCCTGGAAAGATGGATATTACATTTGGAGTAAAACTAAAGTTGTTTACACGGATGGCGACATAGTATATACAGATGCAGCTTGTATCACAGGTGGCAAGGGAGAAACAGGCAATGGTATAAGTTCAATAATTGAGCAATATTATTTATCATCCTCTGCAACTTCCCTTTTAAATGGTAGCTGGTCTAATTCACGTCCAACTTGGAAAAATGGTTGGTATATATGGACACGATCCGTTATTAATTACACAAACGGCAACAGCATTACTACAGAGGCTATTTGTGTTACTGGAGAAAAAGGAGAAACTGGGGATGATGGTATAAATGGTGATTATTTTGAATATCGGTACGCTGTTAATGGCTCCAGAAGTACACCGCCTTCACTGAGTAAAACGAGCCGTAATCCTTCGGGATGGAGCACAACCGTTCCAACTGTAGGAAACTTGCAATACTTATGGTTTACAGTAGCAAAAATCAATGGTGAAACAAATTCATTGATACAGAACTGGAGTACACCAGCCCGGCAAACTCCGTATGATGGAGTGGATGGTAGAAATGGAGATACTGGTCCGACTATGGTTTATCGTGGTGTCTATGGCAGCTCTAAAGTTTACTATGGTACTTCAAAGCGTGTAGATGCAGTAAAATATAACGGACACTATTATGTTGCCAGAGTGGATGCCGGAAATGGCTTTCAAAATCATGTACCTACCGATACTGCTTATTGGAATGATTTCGGTGCTGAGTTTGAGAGTATAGCAACTAATTTGCTATTGGCTGAGGGTGCTAATATCGGAGATTGGTTTATGAGTGGTGGAAAGATTGTTTCTACACTCTTGGATGGTAATAAGATCATTCTTGATGCTTCTATGGCTCGTATATTGATAGAATCCAGCCGTTCTGGTGGTGATTATTCAGAAAGCCAATATCAGGGATCTAAAATTACGATAGATGCGAATAACGGCTTGATTGAAGCCCGAAGTAAAAGCAATAGCCGTGTAGCCTATATGTCGCCTACGGGTATCTTTTGTAATAATGCAGAAACACAAGCTGTTTCGGCTATTTTGGGTTATACGCATAAGGCTTCTATCGTAGGGCTTGGATTTGGTACTGTGAATAAAAGTGATTGGAACAATGAAAACTTTTTAGCTGGCGTATATGGTAGAGCTTCAAACAGTGGCACAGCCCCCGCTTATGGTGGCTTCTTCCAGAATTTGATGGCAGCAGGTCTATTTTTACATAGAAAGGCTATAGAAGAAAGCTCTTCTTCTGTTTATTTGTCTGAAACAGACAGCTTGGTTATTGGATATTCAAGAAACCAGCAAATCGTTTACCTCCCTTCTGATGGTGTGATTGGTAGGACTATATTTTTTAAGCAATGGTGGACAGGATATATGAGAGTTTACCCACGTAGCGGAAATGTGTTGTATGATGATCACACCCAAAATGATTATTATGATATTGGCGAAGGTCAGGGTGCTATATTCCATTTTACAGTGGGGTATGTCGATGGTGTAAAAAAATCAGCATGGTTAGTTAGTAGATATAAATTTTAATATTATGATTGAATATGGCTATATAGACGAAAACGGATCTCTTGTTTCTAAATTTTTAGAGGAATACAGTGAGAAGTTTAAAAATGAAGAAACTGGAGAGATTGAAACGAGAATAGTATCAATCCAGGAGCAACAAGCTGAGTTGTCCGCTTTAGGATGGAAACATGTAGAGCTTGTGGATGATACTAAATTACAATGTCCTGAATACTATAGTGTTCGTATTGTACCTTATGACGCTGGAGATAAAATAAGCTATAAATACGAGCAAAGATTTAACGCTAAACTTGTTCGGAATAAGATAGATGAACTGAAAGCCTCTCTTACCAGCAATGACAGCGTTATAGGTGATTATCGTATAACGAAATGTTATGAGGCTTCTTTAATCGGGCTTGATATGCCGTATGATATAGAGAATCTTCACCAGCAAAGGCAGAGTGTACGGGATGAAATAAACAAATTGGAAGCCTTAATAGCTTCAAAAATATAATTCTCTGTATTAAATGGTGTATATGTACACCAAATAAATTATATTTGCAGTTATTAATCAATAACTTAATAAAATATGGATTGGGCAGCATTATTTGCGTGTATAACAGCTTTGGGTACGGGCTGGTTTGCGTATAATCAGTTAAAGCATAATCGGCTTGCTGATATTAAGGCTAAAGAACTTGAAAGACAATTAGAAAGAAAAAGCACTCGCAGAAGTGAAAACTCTGCTCGTGTGTATGGTGAAATTCATAAAGTGTTGAATGATCTTTCATGTGATCGTGTGTATATTATACAACCATATCCTTTAGGAGATAATCATTATCTCACAATCTTGTATGAAGTTACCGCTAAAGGGGTTGCCCGTATTAGTGACTTTTGGCAAGATATTAAGATGTCTGAACTTCCAAAGTTTACGGCTTCAATGGCTCGAAATGAACTTATGCTGATACGTGATATTGATAGTTTGGATGGAACACGTGCAAAGGCTATGTTTAGCTCCAATGGAACACAGTCTTTAATCGTTCAAAAATTACATGATACTACCCATGATTGGGTTGGTTCTTTGGTCTGTGATTTTACAGAATCCATCCCTGATGATTTTGATGAGGAAGCAATCAGGAAAAAACTTCATTTTGCAGCCATGCACATTCAGTATATCCTTCCAGAAGTAAAAGAGCGCAAGTTATGAGAGTAACAGAATATCTGAAAGAACTTATCAAAAATGGATCAGGGCACAGTAGCAAGAGTTTTTTTCTTGTTGCCGTTACCTTAATGGGGTGCTTCCTTCTGCTTATTGTCGGTTTTATTTTGGTTTATGAAGTAATCGTAAACAAGTCTATCAAAACCGATCTTATGGGATTATCGGCTTTTGTCGGTGCTATCACTGCTTTGTTTGCTTCGGCTGGAGTAACTAAATGTTTAAGCGAAAAAAATGAAAATAAAAACGTATGAAAGTATTATTAGACAACGGACACGGAGAAAATACACCAGGTAAAAGATCTCCGAAGTGGTCGGACGGATCACAGTTATTTGAGTGGGAATATGCCAGAGAAATTGCCAAAGGCGTATATAACCAATTACGAGCAAAAGGTATAGATGCCGAATTGTTGGTAAAGGAAAATATAGACGTACCTTTAGCAGAAAGAGCCAGAAGAGCAAACGAGATAGCAGCCCGATACGGTAAGACAAAAACGCTTCTTGTTTCTATTCATTGTAACGCTTCTGGAACTGGCAAGGGTACAGGATGGGAAATACATACCAGTCCTGGAAAAACAAAAGCTGATGATTTGGCGCAAGTTTTCTGGGATATGGCTAATAGAATGTTTGGAGGAACTTGGAAAATTAGAGGTGATTGGTCGGATGGGGATGGAGATTGGGAAAATAATTTCTACATTCTCAAAAAGACTTCATGCCCGGCTGTTTTAACGGAAAACTTCTTTATGGATAATGAAACAGATTGCAAGTATCTACTATCTCCTGAAGGAAAGGCTCAAATTATCCAGTTGCACGTTGATTCAATCCTTAAATATATAGAAGAGTATGCGTAAATTTTTATTTATTGCGCTTGTTTTACTCGTAGGAACAAATATCTTTCTGTTTAAACGATTGGATAGCGTAAGGAAAGAACGTGATCGCTTGGATAGTAATCAAGCAGCATTACTTTCAGATGTGGAACACTACAAAACGGAAGCAGGGAAAAACGCTACTTCTGTTTTAAGGCTGGAATTGACGAAAAATGAGTTGGAAAAGAAAAACAAGGATCTTACCAAAACAGTAGATGATTTGAATATAAAGCTCAAACGCATTCAGGCAGCTACAACAACAGCCACTAAAACGGAAATAGAAATAGAAACAAAAGTACGTGATAGCATAGTGTATCGCAACCAGCTTGATACTCTTTTAAATTTTCGATGGCGTGATTCTTGGATAGATTTAAGGGGAACTATTGATAAAGGGGTATTATTCGCTAAGATAGAAAGTGCCGATACATTACACCATATCATACACAAGATACCGAAAAAGTTTCTTTTCTTCCGATTTGGGGTGAAGGCTATAAAGATGGATGTTGTAAATTCAAATCCACACAACAAAATTACATATACTGAATATATAGAGCTAAAAAAATAGCTTTTGTAGAATACTTTTTTCATTTCAGAACGTGCATACTGAGAAGTACGCACGTTTTTTGTATCTTTGCAGTGCCGAATTTATATCGGTGTTGCATTAGTGAAAACCTCGCTTCTTTTTGTAGAAGTGGGGTTTTCCATTTTCTTTGTAGAAAGCCTAATTATTATACTATTTCTACAAATATTCTACAAAAATCACAATATCCGTTGTAATCCACTGATTATTAGAGTTAGAACAAGACTTTCCTAAAGAATAGACGATGGCATGCTGTTGATTGCCGTTCGTGCGTAATTCCATAGGCTGGATTACGTGCGGATGCGAACCGATAATATGGGTCACCCCCTGTTTCAGCAACCAGTCGGCAAGCTCGCATTGCTCACGGTTCGGGAGTGATTGATATTCTTCTCCCCAATGCATACAGGCTATAATAGCATCCGGGCGTACGGCTTGGGCGCTATGTATGTCTTTTAGAATTGTTTTTTTGTCAATGTAATTGACTATGTTGGGTGCAGATACCTTGATTCCATTAGTGCCGTAAGTGTAGTTGAGTATGGCTATGCAGAAACCTTTTTTCCGGATGAAGAGAGGATAGAGTTGTTTACGTTCTATAGCGTTCCGGTAAGTACCTGCATAGGGTATGGAAAATGATTCGATTTGTGTGATGGTTCGTTCCAATCCGGTCTTGCCGCGATCCAGGCAATGATTGTTTGCTGTGAGAAGAACGTCGAATCCGGCATCTTTGATAGCTTGCAGATATTCGTCGGGTGCACTGAAAGTAGGATAGCCTTGATAAGGTTTTCCACCGAGAGTCACTTCAAGATTACCTATTGCAATATCGGCACGGGAGATTTCTTCCTTTACAAGGGAGAAACAAGGAGAATAATCATATTTCCCGTCGGAAGTGCGGGCGGCATCTATTTGCGCCCGGTGTTGCATTAAGTCTCCTACAAATAATAGCGTAATCCTTTCCTGTGAGGAAAGGGTTACGCTATATAGTAGAAAGATAAGGGAGATGAGCGCTTTCATCATCCTTATTATTGATAAATAGCTTTCTTGCCTGCCAACAATGTATTCTTCATTAAAGAGACAATGGTCATGGGACCTACACCACCAGGTACGGGAGTGATGAATGAACATTTGGGAGCTACTTCATCGAACTTGACATCACCGGTCAGCTTGAAACCGGATTTTCTGGTTGCGTCCGGTACACGGGTAGTACCTACGTCAATGACAACTGCGCCTTCTTTCACCATTTCCACTTTTACAAAGTTAGGTTGTCCCATAGCTGCGATGATAATATCGGCTTCTTGGCACTCTTTTACCAGGTCTTTACTGCGGCTGTGGCAAACGGTTACTGTGGCGTCACCGGGATAAGCCTTTTGCATCATTAGGGCAGCCATGGGTTTGCCTACGATATTGCTGCGCCCCAGTACAACGCATTTCTTTCCGGAAGTTTCTATTTTGTATCTTTTCAGCAATTCGAGAATTCCGTTAGGAGTTGCGGAAACGTAACAAGGCAATCCTATGGACATACGTCCTACATTGATAGGATGGAAGCCATCCACATCTTTGTGGTAGTCGATTGTTTCAATCACTTTTTGTTCCGATATATGTTTGGGCAAAGGCAGCTGAACGATAAAACCGTCTACATCTGCATCCTCATTCAGTTCGCGCACTTTCGCCAGCAGCTCTTCTTCCGTTACATCTGTCTCATAACGAATGAGCGAGGACTTGAATCCGCATACTTCACAAGCTTTTACTTTGGCTGCTACATAGGTTTCGCTGCCACCGTCGTGTCCTACAAGGATAGCTGCCAAATGCGGGCGTTTTCCGCCGCGCGCCACTATCTCAGCTACTTCTGTTGCAATTTCCTGTTTTACCTGTTCGGAAATTGTTTTTCCGTCAATTAGTGTCATATTCAAAATTATTGTATTGGTTATTATTTACATGGCATTATTCGCAAAAATAGGTCAAATAACCGAATAAAGCAAAAATCCCGCTGACTTCATTCGAACTATGAAATTAGCGGGATTTATATGCAGGATATTTTTCTTTCTTATCGTTTCAGTTTCGGCATCATCTTACCCATTTTGCTGCCGGTCACCATTTTCATCATTTTACGGGTCTGGTCGAACTGTTTCAGCAAACGGTTTACTTCCTGAATGTTCGTGCCGCTGCCTTTGGCGATACGCTGGCGGCGCGAGCCGTTTAGGATGGCCGGGTTGCTGCGTTCTTCCGGAGTCATGGAGTAGATAATCGCTTCGATGCTTTTGAAAGCATTGTCGTCAATATCGATATCCTTGATAGCTTTGCCTACCCCCGGTATCATGGAAGCGAGTTCTTTCAAGTTACCCATTTTTTTGATTTGTGCAATCTGGCTCAGGAAGTCGTTGAAGTCAAACTGGTTCTTCGCAATTTTCTTTTGCAGACGTTTGGCTTCTTCTTCATCATATTGTTCTTGTGCACGCTCTACCAATGACACGATGTCGCCCATACCCAGAATACGGTCTGCCATACGGGCAGGGTGGAATTGGTCGATAGCGTCCAGTTTTTCGCCGGTTCCTACAAACTTGATAGGCTTGTTGACTACAGTACGGATAGAAAGGGCGGCACCACCGCGAGTGTCACCGTCCAACTTGGTCAATACCACGCCATTGAAGTCCAAACGTTCGTTGAATTCTTTGGCTGTATTTACGGCATCCTGTCCGGTCATGGAATCCACTACGAACAAGATTTCATTCGGATTGATGGCGGATTTGATGGCGGCGATTTCGTTCATCATCTCTTCGTCTACGGCCAGACGACCGGCTGTATCGACGATTACGAGGTCATATCCTTTGGTTTTAGCTTCCTGTATGGCATTTTGGGCTATGCTCACCGGGTCTTTGCTATCAGGTTCGGAATACATGGGCACTTCGATCTGCTCTGCCAGTACGCGCAACTGTTCGATAGCGGCGGGGCGGTAAACGTCGCAAGCCACCAATAAGGGCTTCCGGTTCTTTTTGGTTTTCAGCATGCGTGCCAACTTTCCGGAGAAAGTAGTCTTACCGGAACCTTGCAGACCGGACATCAAAATAACAGCCGGTTTGGAATCAATATTGATTTCCGCAGTTTCGCCACCCATGAGTTGTGTTAACTCATCGTGTACGATTTTTACCATTAACTGGCTGGGTTTTACAGCTGTCAGCACGTTTTGTCCTAAAGCTTTTTCCTTAACGGTATCAGTAAAACTCTTGGCAACCTTATAGTTTACGTCAGCATCCAAAAGTGCTTTACGCACGTCTTTCAGCGTTTCCGCTACATTAATTTCGGTGATTTTACCTTCACCCTTCAAAATTTTAAACGACCTCTCAAGTCTCTCGCTTAAATTATCGAACATAGTATCTAATTACAATTACTAAATTACAAATTACTCTTATTGAGGCGCAAAAGTACAAAAAATACCTGTAACTGCCTTCTTTTAAGGACAGAATATTATTACGGTTTTGCGGCAGATTGCCTTGAAGCATAAAATATTCCGTTCCAACTGACGGGAAGACTGAAATCATGCTTATTCTCCATACTTTTGCTTTTTATTATATAATAACATTGAAAAAGAGCGGAATAACTTATGCTATTCCGCTCTTTTTCAAATGTTTGCTTTTATATCTTAGTTGGTTCTTTTCCGTGTAGGCATTTAACCGTTCATGCTCATCAGGAATTCATCGTTGTCTTTGGTTTTTTCCAAACGGTCTTTTACGAAGTCCATTGCCTCTATCGGGTTCATATCGGCAAGATACTTGCGGAGAATCCACATGCGATCCAGCGTTTGCTTGTCTTGCAGCAAGTCATCGCGACGAGTGCTGGAAGCAACGATATTGACAGCCGGGAAGATGCGCTTGTTGGACAGGTTGCGGTCGAGTTGCAGTTCCATATTACCAGTACCTTTGAACTCTTCAAAGATCACTTCGTCCATTTTGGAACCGGTATCTATAAGCGCCGTAGCAAGGATGGTCAGCGAACCACCGCCTTCAATGTTGCGGGCAGCACCGAAGAAGCGTTTCGGCTTGTGCAGTGCGTTGGCGTCCACACCTCCGGACAATACTTTACCCGAAGCCGGGGAAACAGTATTGTAGGCACGTGCCAAACGTGTTATGGAGTCAAGGAAGATAACAACGTCATGTCCGCATTCTACCATTCTTTTGGCCTTCTCCAAAACAATGCCTGCTATTTTCACGTGACGTTCTGCCGGTTCGTCGAAAGTAGAGGCAATAACCTCTGCATTTACGGTACGGGCCATGTCGGTAACTTCTTCCGGACGTTCATCAATCAATAGCATAATCATGTACACTTCCGGGTGGTTGGCTGCAATGGCGTTGGCAATGTCCTTCATCAGAATAGTCTTACCCGTTTTGGGCTGTGCTACGATTAGTGCGCGCTGGCCTTTACCAATGGGCGCAAAGAGGTCTACTACGCGGGCAGACAGGGAGTCGGAATATCCGCCTTTGCAAAGTTTAAATTTCTCGTCCGGGAAGAGCGGGGTGAGATGTTCGAACGGTACACGGTCGCGTACAAAAGCCGGGTCACGTCCGTTAATCTTGGATACTTTTACCAGCGGGAAATATTTCTCTCCTTCCTTGGGTGGACGGATAACACCTTCCACTACATCACCGGTCTTCAGACCGAACAGCTTGATTTGTGATTGTGAAACGTAAATATCATCGGGAGAAGAAAGGTAGTTATAATCGGATGAGCGCAGGAATCCATAACCGTCCTGCATGATTTCCAATACGCCGGTTCCTGTGAGTATATCGTCGAATTCGTACGCCTTTTCGCGTTCTATTGCCGGCTTGCGTTCGGGAGCAACATAATTCTCGTTGTTGTTCTGTTGTTGTGCAGGACGTTGCTGCTGTTGTGCAGGACGCTGGTTGTTATTGTTACGATTGTTGTTGTATGGCGTATTGTTATCGCGGAGGCGAAGACGGGAGCGCTGTTGCGGTTGCTCTGTTGCAGGAACGGGAGTTTCTGCTTTGGTGGCTTCGAATTTGCCGATGAGCTCTGACGGCAGTTCTATTTTTTCGGTTGGCAAATCCTCGATGGGGATAAAGTCATCCTCTGCTTCCGGCAAGACAGGACTTTCATCCGGTGTAGGCTGGGGGGCTGCAACAACTTTCTTGGGTTCTGCTTTTTTCGGCTCTGTAGTTTCTACTTTAGTTTCTGCCGGAACGGTTTTAGGTGTTTCCGCTACGGGAGCCGCTTCTTGTTTTACTTTGCGAGGACGTCCCGGTTTGCGTTTGGGAACTTCAGTCTCTGCTGCGGGAGTTGCGGCTACGGTCGGCTCTTTAGCCGCCTCTGCTGCTTGTACGGAAGCTTGTACGGCAGGTGCTTCTTCGGTTTTCCCTTTTGTGAGTTCACCGTTCTTGTTGGCTGTGAATACCTTGTCCGCTGCTTCTTTCTTGACCGTTACGCGAGAACGTTTTTGCTTGTCCCCTTTACGTTCTTCTTTTAATTTGTCGGCTGCTACTTTCTTGGTTGCTCCAGCAATGGCTTGTTCGTCAAGTATCTTGTAAACGAGTTCTTCTTTTTTGAGAGAGTCTGTTTTTTTGATACCCAATTCTTGGGCAATAGCTTGCAGTTCCGACAAATTTTTGTCGTTTAATTGAATGATATTATACATATAGTATATGTGTGAATGGTTTTTACTTATATCGGTAAGTCTACCTTTTGTAAATTATGATTTAATAGGGATATTTGTTATTGAACCGGAAATCTGACTAACAATCCTCACCTCAGCAAGGAGTTGCAGAATGTTTCAACGGCACAAAGGTAATAATAATTTTTGGTTTCATAAATAAATCGTCTTTTTTTTAATTTTAAAAGTCTATCTTTGTTTCATTATTATATAAGAAACAGATTTATGAATATATATGCAGTTCGTTTGATTACTTTTTCGCCTACCCATACCTCTAAACAAGTGGGCGAGGCGATTGTTCGCGGTACGGGCATTTCCGATGTTGCCCGGACAGACCTTACTTTCCACCCGGCCGGCAAATTGGAAATTCCTGAAAACACCTTGACGGTAATAACCGTCCCCGTCTATGGCGGGAAGGTGGCACCCCTGGCATTGGAGCGGATGAAAGACGTTCATGCTTCCGGTGCTCCGGCAGTGCTGGTTGCTGTGTATGGTAACCGTGCCTATGAAAAAGCATTGGTGGAGTTGGACGCATTTGCATCGGACAGAGGATTTAAAGTGATTGCCGGTGCTACGTTTGTAGGCGAGCATTCGTACAGTACGCAGCAAAATCCCATAGCTGCAGGGCGGCCGGATGCAGATGACTTGCAGTTTGCAGAAACTTTCGGCGCTAAGATACGGACTAAAATCGAAGCGGCAGCCGACATGGATAAGCTCTATGCCGTTGACGTCAACCGTATTCAACGTCCCCGTCAGGCATTTTTTCCGTTATTCCGTTTCTTGCGGAAGGTGGTGAAACTACGCAAAAGCGGAGTTCCTATGCCGCGCATTCCGGCTGTCGACACAGAACTTTGCAACCATTGCGGATACTGCGTGAAGCATTGTCCGGCAGGCGCCATCGCGAAAGGCGATGAGTGTACTACCGATGTGGAAAAGTGTATTCGCTGCTGTGCTTGTGTAAAAGGGTGTCCGCAAAAGGCCCGTACTTTTGATACGCCGTTTGCCGCCTTGCTTGCCGATTGCTTTAAGAAGCAGAAGGAAAATAGGATTATCTTGTAAGTAGATTCTGGCATATCTGCCTTCGGGCATAAATTGAGTTCAAAGAGTATTTTCAGCTTCTTTTGAAGCTCTATCCGGTCTGTTTTTTGTTTTTATAAGAAGCATAACGGGGTATGTGACGAATAAAAATAGAAAAATATCTTCAAACAAGGAGTGCTGAAGAAGATTTAAGCAGGTTCTTAAGGAGAAGGATTCTTGTCGGAGAGGAGAGATGTTCTCTTAAGGTAAGAAGCCGGTAAATATAGGAGAAGAACTTTATCTCCGGCCTGAAGATGGGTGTCTTTTGGCTGGAGAGATCCGTTTTTAGGTTAAAGTTCTGTATCTCTAACCTAAAGATGAAATGGATAATGGGGTACTCTTCGGATGCAGAGTTATACCGCTTGGGGCTCAGGGTGTGACAGGACTGTCCCCGGCGGGAAGAAGCCGGACTGTGAGTACCCGTTTTGTAGAGGCACCGATGCGGAAACGGTTGTCCGTTCTTTCACCTATCAGCCAGATAATCTCTTCGCCGCAACATAATACCCATTGCTGCTCTTTGCGCAAAAGGGAGAACTTCCGGTCGGTCATATAGTCGCTTACTTTTTTCCGGCCTTTCATGCCGAATGGAATAAAAGAGTCCCCTTGTCGCCAGGGGCGCAGAAGGAGAGGATGTGTCAGTTTGTCCGCATCAAAGCAGGCAGTGTTCTTGTCGCGGGGAATGACAAAGTCCGGGGTAAAGACATGTTCTTCCATTGCCAGTGCGGGTTGTATGGGGGGTCGGTGTGCTTCAATCAGCAGATATTCGCGGTCTTTCACGATGCACCAATGTTCCGAAGTGAAGATTTTTCCCGGCTGTCCTTCCAGCGAACGGTATATGTCTCTGATTTGGGCAGTGTTAAAGCCGAGCGGGTATAGGATTTCAAACAGTAATGTTGCGGGGGCCGGTTCCTGCATCAGTCGCTCGATGCAGATGCCCTCTGCTGTCCGCACGCGTTTTATGCCTTCGTCTATCCCTTGTTTATATATGGCGGATGCGCCATCCAGATGCTCGGCGGTGTTGAGAATGCTTTCTTTGACGGATGGGTTGATTTCCTGCATCATGGGCAACAGGTTCAAGCGTATTTTGTTACGAGTGTATTCATCCTGCAGATTGGTGCTGTCCGTTACGTAATCCTGCCCTATGCGGTTCAGATAACTGATGATTTCTTTGCGTTCCAGGCAAAGCAACGGACGTACGATGTGCCCGTTTTTGGGGCGTATTCCCCGTAACCCGTTGATGCCCGTACCACGTATCAGGTTCAGCAGGAGGGTTTCCACGCTGTCGTCCTGGTGATGGGCCACGGCAATGGCGTCGGCATTGATTTTCTGCCGTATTTCCTCAAACCATCCGTAACGTAGTTCGCGTGCGGCCATTTCAATGGAGATGTGCCGTTCTTCGGCAGTGCGCGCGGTGTCGAAGTGGACGGTGTGTAGCGGTACTTGTTGTTTTACGCACAGTTGGCGGACAAATGCCTCATCTCTGTCGGATTCTGCACCTCGCAGGTGAAAATTACAGTGCGCAGCTTCGCAGTCGTAGCCCGACGCTTGCAACAGTCGTAATAAAGCGACGGAATCCGCACCGCCGCTTAAGGCGACAAGTACCTTGTCTGTCGGTTGCAAAAGCTGTTTCCGGTTGATATATTGTGCTACTTTTTCCTTTTCCATAGCGGCAAATATACATGTTTCTTCCCGGATTTTGTTACTTCCGTGCCGAAAGGTTGCTTTGGCAGACCGTTGTCAGCTTGCTTACAATGCAGAATCGGCTCTCTTTGATACCTCTTATTTAAAAACATTCTAAATTGTTTGCGCTATACGGACTTATCCTTTATCTTTGCGGCAAAAATAAAAAAGGCAGAAGACTATGCGTTTGTCCGAATTGAAAACCGGTGAGAAGGGAGTAATCGTTAAAGTGCTGGGACACGGAGGTTTCCGTAAGCGAATCGTGGAAATGGGATTTATCAAAGGGAAAACCGTTGAGGTGTTGCTGAACGCCCCTCTGAAAGACCCCATCAAGTATAAGGTGATGGGATATGAAATCTCTTTACGGCGTCAGGAAGCTGAGATGATTGAGATTGTCGGTGAAAAGGAAATGTGTCGGGAGTCCGTGCAGCTCGACTATCACGAGGGATGGAGCGAAGATATGCGTTTGGACGAAGAGGAACTGAAACGTATCGCTTTAGGAAAACGCCGCACCATCAATGTTGCTTTGGTGGGTAATCCCAATTGCGGCAAGACATCCCTTTTCAACATCGCCTCGGGTTCGCACGAGCATGTGGGTAATTACAGCGGTGTCACCGTAGATGCTAAAGAGGGGTATTTTGACTTTCAGGGGTATCATTTCCGCATCGTCGACTTGCCTGGCACTTATTCGCTTTCTGCCTATTCTCCCGAAGAGATTTATGTGCGCCATCACATCATCAACGAAACTCCGGATATCATTATTAATGTGGTGGACTCTTCCAATCTGGAACGGAACCTGTATCTCACCACCCAGTTGATTGACATGAACGTGCGCATGGTTATCGCGCTTAACATGTACGACGAACTGGAAGCAAGCGGGAACACGTTGGATTACGTAAAACTCGGTCAGTTGTTTGGCGTGCCGATGCTGCCTACCATCAGTCGCACCGGAAAAGGCATAGAACAGCTTTTCCATATTATCATCGGCATTTACGAGGGTGGTGATTTTCTGGATAAAAAAGGTAAGATACGTGCCGAAATCCTGAATGATTTGCGCAACTGGCACAAGGAGTATGTACCCGACCATGACTTCGGCACTCATAAGGAGGAGAAGGAGCATCCGGCAGGCTTTTACCGCCACATCCATATCAATCACGGGCCGGAATTGGAGCGGAGCATTGAAGAGGTGAAACGCATAATCAGTGTCAACGAGAATATACGGTATAAATACTCCACGCGCTTTCTTGCTATTAAGTTGCTGGAGAATGACGAGGATTTGGAGAAGACCGTACAGGAGTTTCCCAATGGGAAGGATATTATTGAAGTCCGTAACCGCGAAGTGCAACGCCTGCGTAATGTAATAAACGAAGATAGCGAGCAGGCCATTACAGATGCCAAATACGGTTTTATCGCCGGTGCGCTTCGCGAAACCTATGTGGACAAGCAAGAGGATACGGCACGTACAACGCGTGTGATAGATTCCATTGTGACACATCGAGTATGGGGGTATCCCATCTTTTTTCTGTTCCTGTATCTGATGTTTGAAGGAACATTCATCTTGGGAGATTATCCCATGCAGGGCATTGAATGGCTGGTAGGTGCGTTGGGCAGTCTGGTGCGTGACAACATGTCTGAAGGACCGCTGAAGGATTTGTTGGTGGACGGCATTATCGGCGGTGTAGGCGGGGTGATTGTCTTTTTGCCCAATATCTTGATTCTATATTTCTTCATATCTTTGATGGAGGATTCCGGATATATGGCGCGTGCCGCCTTTATCATGGATAAGATAATGCATAAGATGGGTCTGCACGGCAAGTCTTTTATCCCTCTGATTATGGGATTCGGTTGCAATGTACCGGCTATTATGGCCTCGCGTACTATTGAAAACCGGAAGAGCCGACTGGTGACCATGCTTATCAATCCGCTGATGTCGTGCAGTGCACGTTTGCCTATTTATTTGCTGTTGGTGGGGGCGTTTTTCCCGAACAATGCCAGTTTGGTATTGCTGATAATCTATGCTATCGGCATTTTACTGGCTGTGGTTATGGCACGACTTTTCTGTCGCTTTCTGGTAAAGGGAGATGACACGCCGTTTGTTATGGAGCTTCCTCCTTACCGCATACCGACGTCGAAGTCCATTTTTCGCCATACTTGGGAGAAAGGCGCGCAATATCTGCGCAAAATGGGAGGTATCATCATGGTGGCTTCCATTGTGATATGGGCGTTGGGGTATTATCCGGACCACGATGCATATCAGGATGTGGCCGAACAGCAGGAAAACTCGTATATCGGCAGAATAGGCAAGGCTGTTGAACCGGTGATAGAGCCGTTAGGCTTTGATTGGAAACTGGGTGTCGGTATCCTTTCCGGTGTAGGGGCCAAGGAACTGGTGGTAAGTACGCTGGGAGTTCTGTATGCAGATGATGCCGAAGCCGATGCGGTGAGCTTGGGCGAACGGATTCCGATTACTCCGTTGGTGGCTTTTGGCTATATGGTGTTTGTATTGATATATTTCCCGTGCATCGCCACCTTAGCGGCCATTAAAGGAGAATCGGGCAGTTGGAAATGGGCTTTGTTTGCAGCGGTGTACACTACTGTCCTTGCATGGGTGGTGTCCTTTGCAATTTATCAGATAGGGGGGCTGTTTGGATGAGTAATTGGCAAAATTGGGCGGTAGCTCTCATTTTATTGTTGTGTATCGTCCGTATTGGACAGCGTGTTTATGCTTTTTTCATGAAAGTAAAAGAAAAACGTAATCCTTGCGAGAATTGTGCAACAGGCTGTGAATTAAAGCAATTGTACGAAAAGAAACGCTTGGAATGCAGTGACGGTAAAAAAGAAATAAAGAAAAAATGCTGTTGATAGTTGGTAGTTTCAAAAAAATGACTACCTTTGCAACCGCAAACGAGAAAGATTGGTTCCTTGGATGAGTGGCTTAGTCAGCGGTCTGCAAAACCGTGTACGGCGGTTCGAATCCGCCAGGAACCTCAAACACCCCTTTCAGATAATTTCTGGGAGGGGTTTTATTTTAAGATAAGCAAAAATGGTACTACATTGGTACTACAAAATCAACGTGAGGGATTTGTAGGTTAAGCATAATAAAAGCGCAAGAAGTGGAAAAAATTTTTTAGAAGAGGTGACTACCGTTGATAACCTTACAAATAACAAGGGGGTGGGAGGGGAGCGTGTGTGTTGAATACTATTGTAAAAAATAGCTTATACATTACTACTTATTCTTTTTTTATCTTTCCGATTGCAAGTACAATGCCTATCAAAGCTGACGTAATAACCAGCGCTGGGCTGATGTTCCATAATATCACTACCAGAACAATTGCGGGTCAGCGGATTTCCCCGGTTGGCAAGCTTTCTTTTAAGCGTATAGCCTAGCCAGTCTGAACATGAAGAATTTCAG
>NZ_JBCODG010000026.1:0-65415 GCF_040928965.1 Bacteroides sp. 2201st1_D9_2201SCRN_220225
GATATGTTTTCTTTGTTTTTATTTTGTGGTTTATTTTCGCGAAGTATTTCAGCTTTTTCGCGAAGAACCTCATGTGACACCCCTGAAGCCGGTAACGGACGGGGATCGGGGGATTCCGGACGGGAAGCTTTCTCTTTTTCGGGTAAGACGGATATGTTGTCTTCTATAGCGGATACCGATTCTTCCCGGACAGGATATGATGCGGGCACTGTTTCCGGCAAATTTTCCGGTGAATAAAGAAGAAGTTCCCCGGGAATGGCAGGCCTGCGGTGAATAGCTTTGCAGATACCGGTATACAGTTCCTGTATGTATTCACTGGTAAGGATTTGTTTCTCCTGCCAGAGCCTTTTGTCGAACAGCCCCAGGTCTGTACAATAATCGATGATGGCGGCAATACGGCACTCATCCATGCGGGAATAGTCCGCTATGTCGAACAGACCGTCGGCATCCATCACCATGTAGCATCCTTCCACACGAAAGATCTCATTCACGATGAAATGAAAAACACCCCAGCCTTCCATTCCGAATTTGTTCTTTAGCCGTTTGACTTTCGGATCATAAAAATGATCGGTTTCAAATCTGAAATAGGTGAAACCTTTTTTTGCTGTTTTTGGCATAAGCTTATTTATTTAAAGTGGATAATAATCTTATGAATCAACTGACCGCAAGCTCCAGTTCTTTGGAAATGTCGGGAAGCCGGGAAAGCATGCAGCAGGTCTTCAAGTAGTTCTGCTGTATGTCCTCCGAAGTAAGTACCCGATGTCTCCTGTACAGTTCGCCGTTGAACAGACCGACTTGTATGCAACCCTTCACGATCCTGATAACATCTTCCAGGGAAGCATTCCAGTAAGAGGCGGTTTCCCGGGCGGTCTCCTCACACCAGGGAAGGAAATAGTCTCCTTTATGGAGAGCCTCGTTTACAAGATACCGGTAGATGCTGTATCCTCCGAAACCGTATTTACGCGTGAGCCGTCTGATTTTCATGTCTGAAAATTGAGAAGTGCTCAGCTCATAATAGGGACGTGCACTGCGTTTCCCTTGCTGCGTCTTGGAAAGGGAATGGTTTGTTCCGTTTGTAAAGCTTTGGGTATTCATATATAATAATGTATAATATTGCTGTGTTAAAGGATAGGTACATGAAAATCCGGATTCCGCCATAAACGGCGGAACCTGCTTATCTTGTCGAAAGAATATGGTACTTCCTTCGAATGAATTGCACGTAATTATGCACAGTCTTTTCGCAGACTTTTGGAAAGACCGGATGATGTTCCTTTAAATAGTCATGGACACGACTGCTGGAAATGGAAGGGAAGCAGGTGAGAAGGGATACGACTTCCTGCTCATAGGCATGAAGTTTACACAGGCGTATGTTCCGGCATTCCTGGAAAAGTTCTTCCGAACTCAAATGCTGAAGATGCCTGACAGTATCACGAGAGATGCCAAGACGTTGCGCCGTCCTTGTTATGTTAAGACCTCGCGAACGGAGATCAAGGACATTATTCCATAATGTGTACTTTTTTGTTAAATTTGCCGCATCCATAATCTATTAGATAGACTTCGTAACTGGGACATTCCAGATTACGAATGTTTGATGCAGCTAAGTTACCGCCCTCAAAATTCTACAATTCGCAAAAAAAATTATTTCTCAGTTGTTTATCTGCAAAAACATAGTACATAATCCTATTATAAACGTACAAAAACAAAGTGAAACATCAGGGAAAACCTCGTTCCGCAATTGGGGGCTGCCGGGTTTCCAACTGGCAACCGCAGAGCCTGCAACTGGCAACCGTAGAGCCCGCAATTGGAAAACGAAGTTATATATGTAGGTTTACTACATTATACATCTATCAAAATCACAAAAACAACAAGGAATAACAACTTAAAGCAAAAAGCTTTTTTCATCATTTGCCGAAGAAAGTCGCTCTAATTTACCTATTGCATAATAGGAAAAGCGTGTACACTATACCATATTTGCGGCTATGATAAAGAAAATGCAATGTTTTAACCGATATTAACGCAATTCATTATACACTACTTTCAATATTGATTATAAGGTAATTAGCATATAAAAACGGAGAATATACCGCAAAAAACAGTGACGACAAATAGATTGTCATCACTGTCGTCACAGTTGTCATCACTCACTCTATCCCCTTTCCACAGAGGGATAGAGAGTAATCCATGCCAAGTGATGACAAAAAAGTTATCAAACAGTATTGAAACAGTAATATTGATAATGTATATATTGCTGACCTAAGCCCAAGAAGAACGGCTTCCATACGGCAGTCCTTCCGCATTTCAATATCCATTTTAATATTAAATACAAGTAAAGATGAAGAACCACTCAATCTACAAACAGAAAATATCGTATATTTGCACCCCAACCAATTTACAGGCTCATGGCAGGCATCTACATCCATATTCCCTTTTGCAAGACACGCTGCATCTATTGCGATTTCTACTCCACCACCCGCAGCGAACTGAAAAGCCGCTATATCCATGCGTTGTGCAAGGAGTTGCAGATGCGGAAAGAATATCTGAGGGGAGAGCCAGTCGAAACGATTTACTTCGGTGGTGGAACCCCCTCACAGCTTGCCGAAGAGGATTTCCGCGAAGTATTTGAAACCATCCGGAAATACTATGGAATGGAACACTGCCGGGAGATTACCCTCGAAGCTAATCCCGACGACTTGACCGAAGCCTATGCCGCCATGCTGCAAAATTTGCCTTTCAACCGCATCAGTATGGGGATACAGACTTTCGACGATTCCACTCTGAAACTGCTAAACCGCCGCCATAATGCAGCACAAGCCGTCAATGCCGTAAAGCACTGCCGCCATGCAGGCTTCAACAACATAAGCATCGACCTTATCTACGGACTGCCCGGCGAAACGGATGAACGCTGGAAACGTGATTTACAACAAGCCGTCAGCCTCAACGTAGAGCACATCTCCGCTTACCACCTGACATACGAAGAAGGCACTCGCATTTACGAGCTGCTGCAAGCGCACCGTATCCGCGAAGTAGACGAAGAAAGCAGCGTCCGATTCTTCTCCACCCTGATAGATACGCTTGGCAGTGCCGGCTACGAGCACTACGAGATATCCAATTTCTGCCGTTCGGACATGTATTCCCGCCACAATACATCTTACTGGAAAGGAATTCCTTACTTGGGCTGTGGCCCTTCGGCACATTCATTCAATACGGATACCCGCGAATGGAATGTGGCTTCCCTGGAAAAATACATACATGCCATCGAAAACAATCAACGCTTGTCCGAACAGGAGCATTTGGACCGGACCACCTGCTATAACGAATGCATCATGACTTCCATTCGTACCCGTTGGGGAGTGCCCCTGAATGATATAGAACAGAAATTCGGCAAAGAACTGTGGCAATACTGCTTCGATATGGCACGTCCGCATCTGGACTGCGGAAATCTGGAAATATACGACAACAACCGTCTCTGTCTTAGCCGTAAAGGGATTTTTGTATCGGATGGCATTATCAGCGATTTAATGTTTGTAGAAGAATGAAAGCGTTCCACTCCATTCTACAAGCATTTCTTTTTGTATACTTATAATGCATATTCTCTATCACATTAACACATAATACCCTTTAATATTACATTTGCATTACAAAACAGAACTGTTTTTGTGCATTTTCACAATCACCAATTGATATAAATCAAGAAATGAAGGTAAAACCTGCACTTTTCTTTATTTTCATTTTTGTGTTATAAAACATAATCATACATTTGCATAGGTAAAAAGAAAAGCTAGACGCTTACGACTGTTTTCAGTAGGTATTAGATTTTTATTAGATTAGTTTTTAGGTATAACAATTAAAAAAGTAGGTATTATGAAACGTTTTGGATTAACATTAGTGGCAGCCGTATGTCTGTCTGCCAGCACATTCGCAGCAGGAAACCAGCCAACAACTGCAAGTTGGGAAGGTAACATCAATGTAAGCAAGCTGAGCAAATATTTGAAATTGTCCGCTAACCAGCAAAAAGAGGTTACCAACATTTGCGAATACTTTAACGAGCAGATGTCACGTGCCACAAACTCAAAGAAAAATCAGGAAAAGTTGCTACGTAACGCTATTTACGGTAATCTGAAATTAATGAAAAGAACTTTGGATGAAAAGCAATATTCCGACTATGCAAAAGTTTTGAACGTTACACTGCAGAACAAAGGCATTGAAGTAAAGTAACATGTATTTCCGGCATAGGTACGGAAAACATATAAAACAGAAAAAGGATACCGGCAAATGTCCCCGGTATCCTTTTTTCTGTTTGTCAACATTGTTAGAGTAATGGACATTCAACTTCACATACCAATCATCAGCCTGCTTTCACAAACAGAAACGTTCTTGCAATTCCTTCTTAAATTTCTTCGAGACAAGTAACTCCGTAATTTTATCAAAAGGCGGGTATAGCACACACCTGTTATCCCGTATGAGCATCAGATAATCTATATTGATAATATACGATTGATGTATCTGCACAAAACACGGAGAGAACGATGTAATCTGTTCGGCAGTCATACCGCGGCGCAAAGCCAGAGGCAACTGGTCATTCAGCACGACCTCCCACTGTTTGCGTTCGGAACAATAACGGAAAAATCCTATCTCGGCAGGGCGCAACGCACGCATATCATTAGTTGGAGTAAAAACGATGAAAGTCTGTCCGGTATGCATGGGATTTCCTACCGGAAACGATACCCGCTGCCCGGTGGTTTCAACCTGTTGGGTAAAGCGTGTCAGAATCTCTTTCAAATCCCGTTCATCGAAAGGTTTCAGCAGATAATCGAATGCCGCTTCCCGAATAGCCTGTATCATATACTTGTCGTACGCCGTATAAAATACGACCCTCATATTCCACGATACATAATCGCGTATCTCCTGCAACAGTTCCAGCCCCGTCATGTCCGGCATCTCTACATCCAAAAACAGCAAATCGGGTTGCACTTTCATAATAAGCTTCTTCCCTTTCCTACCATTCCGTGCAGTACCTTCCAAAGAGAAGCGGGCATCTTTCCACAACTCAAAGCTCAAATTTTCAAGAGCTACGTCATCATCATCTACTATAACGACTTTGTATTTGTCCATATTCCATGTTTTGGTCTGGCGAATATAAATATTTTCTCGTTTCCATACAAAACAGCAAATAGGCATTTACGAACTATTCTTCCGCAGCCGGCTCTATCAATAAAAAAAATGCCACTAAGCGGTTACTCTTAAATTCTATAATCGTACTTGTCCGGTAATAAAAAAGTTACTTCACAGCCGGTTTCACCACTCGGCAAAGTGACATTATGTACAGATATATCAATTGCAGCCTGATTTTTCATATTCAAAATCTGGATTGTTTGCATGATGACTTTCATACCTGTACCAGTGCCTCTGTTCCGGCTCTCCGGATGGTAACCGCCGCCGTTATCCGTAATCCTGATGCAAACACCGCCTTCCCGACGATCTGCGGCAATCCACAGATTCCGCTTTCCTTCCTTGCCACGCAATGCGTGTTTCACGGAATTTTCCACCGGAATCTGTATCATCATGGAAGGTAGCCAGACCTGCTCGGGCAGTACATCTCCGGCTATTTCAATAACCGGATGGAAAGTTGCTCCGAGCGAACGGCGCTCCAAGTCGATATACGTCTTGACAAAGTCCAGTTCTTCGGTTAAGGTGACACACAACTGCTCCGCCAGCTCCAGATTTCGACGCATCAGTTTCACCAACGATACCAACTCCTGCTTTTCCTCTTCCTTGTGGTTTACCACCTCCTGATTGAGAACGTTGAATATAAAATGAGGAGACAGGCGGTTGCGGATGTTCTCAAGACGAAGTGTAGAGACCGTTCTTCGGTTTTGGGCAAGCAGCAGATCCCGCTTTTTCCTATTATAAAGAAATAGGAAAGCTGCAATCAAAAGGGCAATAACGGCAACCGCTAATGTCACGAGACGGGTCTGCCTCAATATCAGCATCTCGTTTTCCTGTTTCTGGAACAGCACTTTATGTGCCATTAAGGTAGAGTCCTGCTGATAGCGCAATGTCAAATCTGCCGTACGCATCCTTATACGCTCATTGCGAATAGAGTCGTCCAGACGTTTATTCTCTTTCAAGTAATCATACGCTTGCCTATAGTTGCCGGTTTCTTCGTAAAACTGCTGCAAATACTTGTTACGGATATGTATCATGTCTGCATCTATTTCCGGCGAAGCCTTACTCATCGCCAACAATCGCCTTGCCTCCGCAAAGTCCTTGCACTGCAACGCCAGTTCTATCTTTTGAGTATCAATATAATAAAGAGCAGTAGTAGAACCGAGTTCTTCAAAGAACGGCTGGCATAACTCCAGGTATTTGACTACCGAATCGGTTTTATTCAGTTGCAGAAAGCAGTCGCTCAGGTTCAGATAGCTCAGATTAAGCGCCCAAGACATATCGGGGTAATCTTTCACAAGCTCCACTACTTTTCTAAAATAACCGATTGCCGTGGAGTAATCTCCCCGGTAATAATAAGAGTTTCCACGATTATTCAGGTAGAAATGCTTCTCATCCGGAAACATATCCGCATAATTCTTGCCCGCAAGTTCCGAATAATAGTCGCATTGCTCGTAATCGCGCAAAGCCAGGTATCCTTGTGACAATCCGTAATAAATAGAGATTTTCTTTCTGTAAGGCATCTTCAGCGAATCGCACATCAGCAGAGCCTTTCTATACCAAAAAGCACCCATATCCGGCCTGCCCAAATGGTTGGTAGCATCAGCAAGATTTATCAGGATATCAGGAATCACCTCGAATTTTGTTCCTTTCAATCTTGCTTCATAGGCCTCCTTGAAGCAGACCGCGGCAGAATCTATATAGCCTTTTCGCGAATAGACATTACCCTTTATATTAAAACATTCGGACTGCAAATCGGCCAACCGATGCGAAAAAGACTGTCTGCCGGCAAACGCCTCAACTTGCCGGAGCAAAAGTTGTGCGGAGTCGAAGTCGGAAGTAGCCAGACAGGTTTTCAAGGCAACAGCAAGATAATTATACCGCACCATACTATCTTTGGTCCTTTCCATTCTCTGTAATGCCTGTGCTTTCATCCAGCGCGGCGCCATCACTACGGAATCGCTGTGAGTGCTGAAAAAAGAATCGAATTCCTGCATTTCAAAAACTCTGCCACTGCTGCCTTTATAAGTACAGGCACCCGGCAATGCCACTGCCAAACATAGAAAGATTAAGATAAGAATCCTGTTTTCCTTACCAACCTGCATCGCATATACCTTATTTTACCGTCACCATAGTAGCTCCAAATCCATACTCCTGAAAGGAAGCATCCTGCGTCTTACAAGTCGGATATTTCCGTTTCAGCTCATCCAGCAACGCTTTACGAAGCACACCGTCACCCTTGCCGTGAATAAAGACTATGCGTTGTTCACGCTTATTCCTATACTGTTCCATCACCTCACGAAATTTATCCAGCTGATAGTTCAATATCTCGCTGTTACTCATGCCGCGCGTATCATCCAACAGTTCACCGATATGCAGGTCTATTTCGATGATTTCATTTTTGCCGCCCCGCTTCACGATAGTCCGGGGTCTGGACGGACCGTCTGTTGCTTTCTTTTGCATCAGAGCATCCTGTAAGTCCTCAGCCGACACATAAACCTGCCTGGCGGGAGCATCATTCCTCACTACATCGTACACCAATGCTGGAGTATCAAAGAAATCGGTAGGCTGAAAAGTATGCAACTTATAGAATTTCACCGTATCGATGCGGATTTCCACATTGGCAGCAGGCTTCATAGCGAAAGAGCGGTTGTCCTTGAACGCCACCAACTGAACAGCTACACGCTCCCGGTCGTTCAATTCCGATTTTTCAAATTCCTCTAACAAGAGTTTCGTATTCGGTTCTATCAAACCATGAGAACGGGCAGTCCACGACTTGCCCTCCGCACTCGAATAGGTATAATACATGCAGTAATTGCTATCATTCACCAAATAAGCCTCAAACGGAGTAGTGCTTACCGCCTTGATATCTTCCGGAACAAAGGCAAGATACACATTCAGCACATCTCCGCCTTTCATTTCCGGCTGACGATAAACAGATACCTGAGGTTTAGCCGTACACTCTATCTGCCGTCCGGAGTCCAAAACGGAAGATACCGGCTTCGAGGCTACCGAAGCCATACGCGCAGCCGATTGCTCCTCCGCCTTCTTCTTGGCTGCTTTGGAAGCAGGAGTAGGAATATTGTAATCATCCGTTTCAATCACCACACATTCACGCACCGGCATCGGAATGTCAAACCCGTCGGCATCTTCCACCAACACTATATCTTTTCCCCGGAATCCCGTTACAACACCGCCACCTACTTCACTGAGGAAGCGCACTTTATCTCCTATTTTCATAATTTCCATTCTGTTTTTTAATCATTATCCGGAAGACACATCGGAACCATTATAAACATACGGTTCAGACATCTTCTTTTATCTCTCGCAAAGTTAGAAATTATTTGATGATTATATACAAACATACCTTTTTTGTATTGGCAAGAAATACATTGTGTATCCATGAACCGGAATGACCTTATGACTGATATGTCATTAATTGGCTGTATATAATCCAAATCTTCCCAAATATCCGTACCTTTGCAGTCCCCTAATAAAATAAAGATATGAAAGAAGATCCCAAACATATTAGAATCAGCGAATTCAATTATCCGTTACCGGATGAGCGCATTGCCAAGTTTCCATTGCCTGTGCGTGACCAATCCAAGTTATTGTTGTATCGCCACGGCGAAGTTACCGAAGACATATTCACTTCCCTGCCCGACTATCTGCCGGCAAACAGCCTGATGATTTTCAATAATACCAAAGTTATTCAGGCGCGTCTGCACTTCCATAAAGAAACGGGAGCGCTTATCGAAGTATTCTGTCTCGAACCGATCCAACCCAACGACTATGCCCTCAACTTCCAGCAAACGGAGCATGCCGCATGGCTCTGCATGATAGGCAATCTGAAGAAATGGAAAGAAGGTGCGCTCAAACGGGAAATAACCGTGAAAGGAAAGCCGCTTACCCTGACCGCCGAACGCGGGGCGTGCCATGGAACCAGCCATTGGGTGGATTTCCGCTGGAACAATCCGGAAATAACATTCGCCGATATTCTCGAAGTGTTCGGCGAACTACCCATCCCTCCTTATCTGAACCGGGAGACGCAGGAGAGTGATAAGGAGACTTACCAGACCGTTTATTCCAAGATAAAAGGTTCGGTAGCCGCACCGACAGCCGGTCTGCACTTCACTCCGAGAGTTCTGGACGCTTTGCGTGAAAAAGGGGTAGCATTGGAAGAACTGACCCTGCACGTAGGAGCCGGCACTTTCAAGCCCGTCAAAAGTGAAGAGATAGAAGGGCACGAAATGCACACGGAATACATATCCGTCAATAGGAGTACGCTGGAGAAGCTGGTAGCACATGAAGGAAAAGCCATTGCAGTAGGGACAACCTCTGTACGTACACTGGAAAGCCTCTATCACATAGGCGTTACTCTGCTGCACAATCCTAACGCTACGGAAGAAGATTTGCATGTAAAACAATGGCAACCTTATGAAACGGCGCTTGAAACAGCAGCAACACCCGCTGTAGATGCTTTGCAGGCAATCATAGCCTACCTCGACCGGCATCACATGGAAACGTTGCATTCCAGCACGCAAATCATCATTGCTCCGGGATACGAATATAGAATCGTAAAAGCCATGGTTACCAACTTCCACCAGCCGCAAAGCACATTGCTGCTGCTTGTCTCAGCGTTTCTGCATGGAGATTGGCGCAAGATTTACGATTATGCGCTTGCCCATGATTTCCGATTTTTGAGTTACGGTGATTCGTCTTTGCTGATACCGTAACTATTCTCGGAGAATGCACCATTTTCATCGATAAAACCAACAAAAAGCTCAGAATTAATGAATAGCGACAATAACCAGGAAATGTTTCCTCTTGTTGACGAGCAGGGAAACATCATAGGTGCAGCCACCCGCGGTGAGTGTCACAACGGAAGCAAACTGCTGCACCCCGTAATTCATCTGCATGTATTCAATTCCAAAGGAGAATTATACCTGCAAAAACGTCCCGAATGGAAAGACATACAACCCGGCAAGTGGGATACCTCGGTAGGCGGGCACGTAGATTTAGGCGAAAGCGTAGAAATGGCGCTGAAACGGGAAGTGCGCGAGGAATTAGGGATAACCGACTTCGCACCGGAAACTATCACCAGCTATGTTTTTGAATCCGCTCGCGAAAAGGAGCTTGTCTTTGTGCACAAAACCGTATATGACGGAGAGATACATCCCAGCGACGAACTGGATGGCGGACGCTTCTGGCGTACAGAGGAAATTAAAGAAAATATAGGGAAAGGGATATTCACTCCCAATTTTGAGCAAGAGATAGGGAGAATCATTCAACTGTAACAACATAAAAAACACAGAAACACAAAGAAACAGAGTTTAGCTGTCTACTCTCTGTATCTTTGTGTTTCTGTGTTCTAAAGAACGGTACAATTATTTTGCCAAGTCTTCAATTACTTTCATAATCTGCTGACCGATTTCTTCGGCTGCTTCCGGCGTAGCCGCTTCGCTGTAAACGCGAATAATCGGTTCCGTGTTACTCTTGCGCAGATGTACCCATTTGTCGGGAAAGTCAATCTTTACACCGTCAATATCATTGATTTCTTCGTTCTTATAGATTTCTTTTACTTTGGCAAGGATGGCATCGACATCCGTATCCGGAGTCAGGTCTACACGGTTCTTAGCCATGAAATAGGCCGGATAAGTGGCACGCAATTCGCTAACCTTCTTACCTTCGTGCGCCAGGTGACTGAGGAACAAGGCAATACCTACCAAAGCATCGCGCCCGTAGTGACTGGCAGGATAAATAACTCCACCATTGCCTTCGCCACCGATAACAGCGCCTACCTCTTTCATCTTGGTAGTTACATTCACTTCGCCTACAGCAGAAGCGGAATATTCCTGACCGTACTTACGTGTTACGTCACGCAACGCACGGGTAGAACTCAGGTTGGAAACCGTATTGCCCGGAGTGTGCTTCAACACATAGTCGGCCACGGTAACCAGCGTATATTCTTCACCGTACATCTTACCGTCCTCACAAATCATGGCCAAACGGTCTACATCCGGGTCTACCACAAAAGCAACATCTGCCTTACCGCCTTTCATAAGGTTCATGATGTCGCCCAAATTCTTTTCCAAAGGTTCCGGATTGTGCTGGAAATTACCGGTAGGCTCGCAGTAGAGTTTCTCCACATGCTTCACTCCGAGCTGTTCCAGCAGTTGCGGAAGAATGATGCCGCCTACGGAGTTTACACAATCAATGGCTACACGGAAATCGGCTTTCCTGATAGCTTCCACATCCACCAGGTCAAGCGCCAACACACTGTCGATATGCTTTTGGTTATAAGTAAGGTCTTTGCGATAAGAGCCGAGCTTGTCCACTTCGGCAAAGTTGAACTCTTCAGCTTCGGCAATACGAAGCACTTCATTGCCCTCCTCCTTGTTCAGGAACTCTCCTTTCTCATTCAGAAGTTTCAAGGCATTCCATTGCTTGGGATTGTGAGAAGCAGTCAGGATGATACCTCCGCTGGCACCTTCCATGGTAACAGCCAGTTCGGTAGTCGGAGTAGAAGCCAAATCGATGTCCACTACATCCCAGCCCATACCCATGAGCGTGCCTACCACCACATTCTTTACCATCTCGCCCGAGATGCGTGCATCACGGCCTACTACAATTTTGTTGCTTTTTACTGTACACGTTTTGCGGATAAGCGTAGCGTATGCCGAAGTAAACTTCACAATGTCGAGCGGGTTCAACCCCTCGCCTGCACCACCGCCTATTGTTCCGCGGATTCCAGAGATAGATTTGATTAGAGTCATAGGTTAATTATTTAAATAAATGGTTAGTTATTTCCAGATTTGATATTTCCGGATGTCATAAAAATAAGGGTAGACATATTGCATAGCTGTCTGATGCCCCATCTTGGAAGGAACAATCAGTTTGACATGAGCCATGTCGCGAACATAAGTCAACGGGACAAGCCAGCCTGCCGGAACTGTCGGTGAGGAATAATAAGTCATCATATATCCCTGCAGGAATGTACCTGCAATGGACGAAGAAGTCACCGCATAGCGGAATGCATCTACGGTTTCCACCGCATTCAGGTTGGACAATGTGGTATCTTTGTCAAGAATGCTATATTCCATAAAACGCACCAGCACTTCATCGTTGTTTTTCACAGTGTCGGCTGCATTTTCAGAGCCTTTATCCACTATCTGCATGTACACTCCGCTGGCAAGCTGCACATACTCATTCTCCTCGACGTTGGTAGTAGAATCCTGCGCATAAAATTCGCTTTGAGAGATGACCTTGATGCCTTCCTTTTTGATAAAGTCATTTATACCGTCTTTTTCCTCATCAAGCATTTCCGCATAGGTCTTGCCGTCATCACACGCCTGAAAACCCAAGCCGAATGCCAGTAAGGATAAAAAGAATAAAGTAAGTTTCTTCATTTCTGTTATTTAGTAATTTCGTACAAAAATATCTGATTTACCCGAAAGTTAAAAGTTGCAAGTAGAAAGTTCGTATCTTTTAACCTTTACAACCGCTGTTTTTTTATCCTTTGGCATTAAGCAGCGGTTTGAATTTTTCCAATGCAAGTTCCAGCACTTTTTTAGCCTCTTCCAATGTACCGTAAAATTCTCCGCCGGAAGCATTTAAATGCCCGCCGCCGTTAAAGAATTCTGTAGCCAGCCGGTTGCATGGGAAACTGCCTACCGAACGCAGGGATACCTTTATCATCGGCTTTTCCGTATCTTCACGCAGGAAGCAGGAGAAAACGACATTTTTAATGCTCAACGGTATGTTTACAAACCCTTCGCTATCGCCACGGATATAATTGAAATTGCCTTGTTCCTTCTTAGTCAGCGTAATCAGGGCGGCACGATGTTCCGGATAGACTTTCATCTGCGACAGCACATGCCCCATAAGACGCAGACGGCTTTCGGAATAGGTGTTGTACACTTTCCGGTAAATCTCATCCTTGTCGATACCTTTCGAAAGCAGCTCACTGATTATAAAATAAATTTCACGGTTATTGGAGTTGTACGTAAAGCCACCCGTATCGGTCATCATACCGGTATAGATACATTCAGCTCCCTCTTTGGTGATGTCACTGAAATATCCCATGCGGCAAATCAGGCGGAACACCAGCTCGGAAGTCGAGGATATTTCGGGATGGGAAATGATGATTCTGCAAAAGTCTTCAGGATTCAAATGGTGGTCTACCAATATCTTCCGCGCAGGAGAAGCCAACACGGCGTCTGCCATAGCATCGATACGGCTGATAGCGTTGAAATCGAGGCAACAGATGACATCGGCTTCCGCTATCAATTTGTCGGCAAACTCTTTATAACGGTCGTACAGAAGTATATCCTTGCTGCCGGGCATCCATTTCAGGAAATCGGGAAAAGCATTGGGAACAATGACAGTCGCATCCTTGTCCTGCGTATTAAGAAAATGCCACAACCCCAGAGAAGAGCCTACTGCATCTCCGTCGGGAGCCACATGGGCAACAATAACTATTTTATCCGCACGTTCCAGCCACTTGGCAAAGTGGTCTATTTTAGATTGATCTATTACTTTGGTCAACATATAGTTACTCGCTATTTTACAGTTTACGTTGCATATCCGGAACAACTTCGTCTCACCTGCAACAAAAGAAAGGGCAAAAGTACGAAAAAGTTTATGATTTATAATAATATGTGCACAGAACCTTTTTCGGAAAGAGGAAGATAAGGAATTCCCAACCGGATACAATCGCTGATAATCCTCTCCCGATAGTATTCGGAAAGAGATGCGTCAATCACTACCGTACCTACTTCAAACAAGGAAACGAGTTCCTGCATATCTCCCTTATAACCGTGAGAAACATACAGATAATCAATAGAAACAGGCACATCGGATATCTTGTTGCCCCAACGGTCGTCGTACAACAGACAGATGCGTTTCCCTGCATAAAAAACGGTTTTGTTACGGACTGAAATTTCAGGAAGCAAACAATCTCCCTCAATCACGTCAGGGCGTTCCAGGCGCAAACGGCTCCAGTAGGAAGAAAGCGAACGTTCCAACCGGGTGACATCGGGCAGCGTATCGGCGCAGACCAGCCATGAAGTGGAGTTATCTGCCAGACAATGCACTGCCGGACAGCCACGGACATTATAAAAAACAATGCTGCGCCGGGGAGCATCTGTGATAAACGCATACGAATGATAGGAGACGCATAGCAGCAGGGCTGACAAAGCGATATATACATTCGCTGCCGTACGCCTCATCCAAACACGGCAGAACAACAACAGGCAACAATAAAACAGGAAGACATCCCATATATCGACCCAAATCCGGTCTATGGAAGCCAAAGGGAGCTGTTCTATCCAACGGAGCAAAGCATTCTGCATCCTTAGCGGTATTTCTACCACATCGGCAAAGAGCTGTTGCAAGACAGGAAAAGGAGTCAGGACAAGCAATATAACAGCCGCATACACAATCAACGAAACCAACGGGATTACCAACAAATTAGTCAAGAGGAAGTGTGTGGAAAAGCGTGAAAAATAAAGCATTACCAACGGAGCCGTTCCTATCTGGGCGGCAACGGAAACAGTAACCAGCCCCCACGCCTTACGCAAAAGGCGGTTCTTCACCGATAACAACCCGTACAGCCCGGGTTGTAACAGTACAATAGCTGCAACAGCCGAAAAAGACAACTGAAATCCCACATCAAACAGCCAGACAGGGTTAAACAGCAGCATCAGGAAAGCCGTAACCCCCAATGTATTCAAAGTAAGCTTCCGGCAGGCAGGTATCAGCATGGAAAGTAATCCAAATGAGCACATGACAACCGCACGTACCACGGAAGAAGACAACCCTGTAAGGAAAGCAAATCCCCACAACAAGAGGATTACAGACAGAAACAAAAACGGCTTTAAAAACCGCCACCTAATCCACAAAGGAGACAGGACAAACAGCAACAGGGCGGAAATAAAGCCGATATGCAGCCCGGAAAGTGCCAGTACATGGCTGGCTCCGGCAACCGAATACGTCTCTACGATACTCTCACTCAGCTCTTCTTTATCTCCTATTGTAAGCGCAGAGAGTACCGCCAATTCATCTCCCCGAAACCCCATGTCCCGATATAAAGCAACCAGCCTGCTCCGACACTCCAAAGCCTGCTGACGAAAAGCGAGAGTGCTGTCGCAACCAATCGCACACCAATGTCCGGCACGTACGTACGCTGTTCCGCTTACCCCTTTCCGAAGAAGATAACAGGCGTAATCGAACTCATCCGGATTGCCGTTATTGGCAGGTGGAGACAAACGGGTGCACACCAACAGTTCATCCCCTCTTTTCAAGGAATATGCCGCCGAATCTTTAGGGAAATAAAACAGAAAAGTCTTTTCTGAAAAGTTATATAAAAATGTATCTTTCAGCACTTCTCCCCGCAAAGCAACGCGAAATAAAATACTGTTTTTCTTGATTTCCGGCTTTGTCGTAAGAGTAATCCGGTAAGTGGAAGATTTTTCCGTATTCGGGAATATATATTCGGCTTGCTTCAACTGCACACTCACTAAAGTCCACCCCAATACAAAACACGCCAAAAACACGACAGCCCCATATAGCTTGCAAAGAACATAATACTTACGGCCAAGAATATATGTCCCTATCAACAGTAGAATGACAGCTATCCACCAACCGACGGACAGTATATAAGGATATTTATCCCCATATACTATTCCACCAACCAACGGCATCAACAGTCGCAGGAAAGGATGCCGTTGTAAGTTGTTTGTTATCAATAAATATTACAGATTTTTCAAAGCACGGATTGCTTCTGTTGGGTCGGGAGCAGAAAATACGGCATTGCCGGCAACCAAGGCATCGGCTCCTGCATCTACCAGACGGGAGCCTGTATCCAGATTGACACCGCCGTCGACCTCTATCAGGGCTTCCGAACCGGTCACTGTTATCAATTCGCGCAACTCGCGTACCTTATCAACAGTATGTGCTATAAATTTCTGACCGCCGAATCCCGGATTCACCCCCATTATCAACACCATATAGACATCGTTGATAATATCTCTCAGCATAGATACCGGGGTAGCCGGATTGATAGTAACCGCCGGCAACATTCCCGCTTCGCGGATTTGCTGCACTACCCTATGCAAATGCGGACATGCCTCATAATGCACGTTCATTATACGTGCCCCCAACTCCTTTACTTCCGGGATGAACTTTTCCGGCTGTACAATCATCAGATGCACATCCAAAGGCTTCTCGGCAAGCTTTGCCACATACTTCAATACCGGAAAACCGAAAGATATGTTGGGAACAAACACGCCGTCCATTATATCGACGTGTACCCAGTCGGCTTCACTGCCGTTAATCATTTCAATATCATTTGCCAGGTATGCAAAGTTGGCAGACAATATGGAAGGGGATATTATAGGTTTCATAACAGTTACATTCTAATAGGTTACATGAATTTACAACAGACAAATGTACAAAAAGATTTCGGATAAACGCTTAATGCACCCGACATTCTCCGGTCAGTTTAAATCCACGCAACAACTCATCCGTTTTCAGGCGTTTCTTGCCGGGAAGCTGCAAAGCACGCACACCAATCCAGCCGTCCGTACCGGCTATGCGGATATACGTCTTGCCATCGGTCTGCAAAGTTCCGGGAGCGGATTCATGCAGATGCTCTATCTTCTCTGTTTCAAAAATTTTCAGAACCACCGCTGTTCCGTCGGACTGTACCAATTCTGTCCACGCAGCCGGATAGGGAGACAAACCACGGATAAAATCATAAATCCGCTTGACAGGCTGGTTCCAGTCGATGCGACAAGTATCCTTGAATATTTTGGGAGCCGGACGCAATTCGCCCACTACAGCCATTTCTTCCTGCGGAACGGATTTCACCGTATCTGCAAGAATGGCATCCACAGTCTCCGTAACCAGACGTCCGCCAAGCATCATCAACTTATCGTGTACAATACCTACATTGTCCGTATCCGCAATCGGCACACGAACCTGTTGGATGACCTCTCCCGTATCAATCTCATGTTTCAGGAAAAAAGTTGTGATGCCCGTTTCCGTATCACCGTTAATCACCGCCCAGTTGATAGGTGCAGCTCCACGATACTGCGGCAGCAACGAAGCATGCAGATTGAAAGTTCCCAGACGCGGCATATTCCAAACCACCTCCGGCAACATTCTGAAAGCAACCACAATCTGCAAATCGGCATTCCAGGCACGCAAAGCCTCGACAAACGCTTCATCTTTCAATCTTTCCGGCTGGAGAAGTGGCAGGTCATGCTCCAGCGCATACTGTTTCACCGGAGAGAATTGCACCTTATGTCCACGTCCAGCCGGCTTGTCGGGCATCGTGATTACCCCTACTATATTATATCCGCCTTCTACGAGGCAGCGCAAGGGCTCCACCGCAAATTCAGGAGTCCCCATATATACAATCCGTAAATCTTCTTTCTTCATAATCATCTCTTTTAATCTTCCGAGAAATGTACCAATACCTGACGGTACGAGTTAAATATCTTTGATTTGGACACGAAACCGAGATACTTGCCTTCTCCGTCCACCACCGGCAGGTTCCATGCTTTCGTATCGTCAAAAGTGCGCATCACCTGTTCCATGCTGTCCGTATCATAAAGGCGCGCCGGAGCGGAAGTCATCAGTTTGCCTACCGTAAAACGATGATACAGTTCCTGCCGGAACATGATATTGCGTATGTCGTCCAGCAGGACAATACCAATCAGCTTACCCTCATTGTCCGTCACCGGAAATATGTTGCGGTGTGAGGCGGAGATGGCTTTCACCAACTCGGCAAGATCCATTTCCGGATGTACCGCAACAAAGTCTTTCTCTACCACATTCTCCACTTTCATCAGCGTCAACACCGCTTTATCCTTATGATGTGTCAGCAACTCACCTTTCTTTGCCAGACGCATGGAGTAAATGCTGTGCGGTTCAAAAACGATAATCGTCAGATAAGAGCTGACCGCGACTATCATCAACGGCAAGAACAAGTCGTACCCTCCCGTAAGCTCGGCAATCAGGAACACTCCCGTAAGCGGAGCGTGCATAACGCCACTCATCACTCCCGCCATGCCCAGCAAGGCAAAGTTCTTTTCAGGCAGATAGGCAGTCATCTCAAAATCATTGCTGAAATGGGAAAAAACAAACCCGGCGATACACCCCAAATACAGAGAAGGCGCAAAAATACCACCGCAACCACCACCGCCATTCGTTGCGCTCGAAGCGAAAACCTTAAACAGGATTATCAATATCAAATACAGCAGCAGCAAGTGGCTGTGTCCGTAGAAGAAAGAGTTATTCATCACCGTATCCCACTCAACATTACTTGTACCGTTGAGCAGTAATTCTATCGTATCGTACCCTTCACCGTAAAGCGGCGGGAAAAGGAATATCAGAATACTCAACATAGCGCCGCCCACCAGCAGTTTCTTATAAGGCAGTTTCAGTTTACCGAACATTCCTTCCACCGAACTCATGGCACGGGTAAAGTAGAGGGAAACCAGTCCGCAGAAAATACCCAGCATGATCACATAAGGGATACGCTCCAATTCAAAAGCCTGGTCAAGGTGGAACTTAAACATGGCTTCCGTACCCGTCACGATATAAGAAACGGTTGCCGCCGTCACCGCCGAAATCAGTAACGGAAGCAGCGAAGACATTGTAAGGTCTATCATAAGCACCTCCAACGTAAAAACAAGTCCCGCTATCGGAGCTTTGAAAATACCTGCCACGGCCCCGGCAGCGCCACATCCCACCAACAGCATCAGTGTGCGGTGCTCCATTTTGAACAGGCTGCCCAAGTTGGAGCCGATGGCCGAACCGGTAAGCACAATCGGCGCCTCTGCCCCGACCGAACCGCCGAACCCGATTGTTATGGAACTGGCAATAATGGATGACCACGTGTTATGACGTTTGATACGTCCCTGCCTGCGGGATATGGCATATAGAATTTTCGTAACTCCATGACTGATATCATCCTTTACGACATAACGTACAAACAACCCGGCCAAAAAGATTCCCACCACCGGATATATCAGATACTGGTAATTAGCCTCTGTTGTGTCGAAATTCTCTGTAAGAAAATTTTGTATCCAATGTATCAACAGTTTCAATATCAATGCGGCAAATGCCGTAAAGATACCGACCAGAAAGCTAAGAACCAGGATAAACCGTTTCTCCTTGACATTCTTCTCACGCCAAATGATAAAGCGTTGCAACCAACTTCTCTCTTCTCCAGTCATTTCCTTTATTCACGGATTATTTTAATCACTCCGCCTTTATCCAACTTGATAATGCTGGACGGCTTCGGATTACTCATCTCTTCCTGCCGGTAGCCCACGATATAATCCACCGCTGACTTTACCTCCTCACTTATTTCGCTGAAGTTCTTCGGCGAAGGCTGCCCGCTGATATTGGCTGAAGTAGAAACAATCGCCTTACGGAACTGCTGGCAAAGACGCTTGGAGAAATCTTCATTTGTCACTCTGATGCCCACGCTTCCGTCTTCCGCCAGCAAATTTGCCGCCAGATTACGCGCTCCCGAATAAATAATAGTCAACGGTTTGTCTGCCAGGTCTATCAAATCCCACGCCACCTCCGGAACATCCCGGACATAGAAATCCACTTTTACGGAAGAATCCACCAACACCAGCATCGCTTTGCTGTCCTGACGCTGCTTTATTTCATATACACGGCGCACCGCATCTTCGTTGGTAGCGTCACAACCAATACCCCAAATGGTATCGGTGGGGTACAGAATCACCCCGCCTTCCCTCATTACCTGGCAGGCTTTTTTAATGTCTTCTATCATTTCTTACTCTATAAATACAGTGATTAACACGCAAAAATAGTAAATTCGCACCGATTACAAACAAAGTTTAGGAGAAAACAATGGAAGATATTAAATTTAACCACACACTACCCATACAGCTACGTTTCAATGACGTCGATAAATTCGGTCACGTCAACAACACCGTCTATTTTTCCTTTTACGATTTAGGCAAGACGGAGTATTTCGCTTCCGTATGCCCGCATGTCGACTGGCAGAAAGACGGCATCGTCGTAGTCCACATCGAAGCCAACTTCCTTGCCCAGATTTACGGCTCCGACCACATTGCCGTACAAACCGTCGTGACCCAAATAGGCACGAAGAGTTTTCATCTTGCACAACGTGTCATAGATATCGAGACGCAGGAAGTAAAATGTATATGCACTTCCGTCATGGTAGCTTACGACCTCAGCAAGCACGAATCCAAACCGCTGACAAAAGAGTGGATAGAAGCTATCTGCAAATACGAGGGGCGGGATTTACGAAAAAAATAAAGATTGGCAAAATAACTTTATCGAAAACAAAACTAATACTTTTTTTTTCTACATTTGCATAGTTAAGGAACGTATAATTTATGATTCGATTAATACTGCTAAGCGATTTCACTGAATCTTTCTCCTATAATCTACTGAAAGGAGTATTGATGTACGCAAACAGCCACGAACCGTGGGTGGTGTGCCGAATGCCGCTTTCCTATAAACAAACCTATGGCATAAAGGGAGTGCTGAAGTGGGCAAAAACGTGGCATGCAGATGCTATTATCGGCAGATTCGACAACGACGACAATGTAGAAATTTTCCGTGAAAATGGAATCATTGCCATAGCACAAGATTACAAAGCAAGATTCAGTAATATTCCAAACATCACTGGAGATTATTACAAAACTGGCAGGATGGCAGCGGAATTCTTTCTAAGAAAAGGGTATCAAAATTTTGCTTTCTATGGCTATCGAGATACGGTTTGGTCACAAGAGCGTTGCGAAGGTTTCTATAAATGTATAGCCGAACATGGTTTTGGTAATTGTTTCCAATCATATCAAGAGCAATCTCTCGATGATCTTTGGTTTTATGAAGCTCCTCCTTTACTCAAATGGTTGCAATCGCTCCCCCTGCCTACGGCACTCTTTGCTTGTGATGATAATCAAGGTAATCGCATTACTGAATTATGTAAAGTAAATAATATCAGAGTACCCGACAAGATAGCAATATTGGGTGTGGATAATGACGAAATTATATGTAACTTATCTGATCCTCCTTTATCCAGCATAAGCCACAATATTGTAAGAGGCGGATTTGAGGCAGCAGAACTCATCGTACGCCTACTGAACGAAGAGAAAGTCAACTATCAAGATGTAGTACTGCAACCCATAAATATTATAAACAGACTTTCAACCGATTTTTATTCTACTACCGATACGCATATCCAAACAGTTTTGAAATATATCAATAAGCACCTGACTGAACATATCACCGTATCAGATCTCGTAAAACAAGTCCCCTTGTCACGTAGGTTACTAGAGATTCGTTTCAAAGGAGTTACCCAACAGTCCATTCAAAAATACATATTTTCTCTAAAAATAGAAAGGTTTGCTCAACTGCTACTTACCAGCAATGCTCCTATCTCAACCGTAGCGGAATCTGTAGGAATAAACAATCTAAAAAACTTGTCACGCCAATTCAAGGCTCTAAAGAATATTTCTCCCTATGAATACAGAAAAAGGCATCAAATAATGTCCGACTGCTATTACCAAGCTAAAGACTGCAGTTCTATTCATTTTTTAGGCAATTAGCTTGTGTAATTTTCCACGAAACATACGCAAACAAGATAAATAAATGTAAATCATATAATTACATTTTTAACGTATCTATTTTTGTATTCTCATAATCTGAATGAAATAGCAGTTATAGTTGACAATACATTAAAAAAAGACGTCATGCTTTTCTTATTGTTTAATGGCATGAAAAAAGCAAAATACCGGTTCTCAAACAAATGCTCCATACCAGGATTGTACGATGAACGGCACCACCCGGTACAGAGAAAAAAATTCTAATCCGGCAAAAACAGCATCTCGGCCGGAATGGGAGTTTCGGGAATATCTCGTCCTAAAAATCCGACCTCCAGTTCCTGCCCCATATAATTTTCAAAATACAATAAATGCAATGCATGATAACCTTTCTCAAGAGCAACCTTACCTTCGGCACGACGAACACTATGTCCACCATCATTATCAACTATCAGCTTATCATCAATATAAAGTTTAGAACCATCATCCGAAATGGTATAGAAGCGATATACGCCTCTTTTGGAAATGTAAATCAAAGTACGGAATTCATAGGCAAAGTGATCAGCAATGGCAGCATCCTTTATCAAAAAGTTCTTCATAATACCTTCCTTTACTTTCAAACAAGAAGTAATGTCAGCCACTCGTTTACATTGACCTTCATAATAAGTATAAGCTACCCCTTGTTTAGGTGATGCTACATTCATTGCCGGAAAATAATTCATCACCCGTTCCTCATCTGAATTTAATCCGGAGGGATAGTAATAGATCGCCTCACGACCTGAAAGCGTAGCAATCCAAGTATCAAACTTAAATTCACCTTCATACAGTTCAATGATACGTGCACCTCTAATCAATTCTCCGTAAGCATCCGCACCAGTCACCCGACCATATCCAAGCAATATTCTTTTATTGATACCAACATAATCATTATCATGGTCGTGACCGGCGAATACCCCCATTACATCTTTCCTATCAAGAAACGAAGCAAATATACCAGAATTGACCTTTGAAGAAGCAACTCCACCTTCTCTATCATTACCAAATGTCTTACCATCACCTATCAGTTCATTATATTCTAATAAAGGTATGTGAAAGAATGCCAATGAAGGTAAAGGACGTCCATTATTACAAGAAGCAAAATGAGCACTTTGTTTACGATACCATGCTATTTGGTCGAAATGTATCCAATCGTAAACTCCATAAAGTTTGTCAGGCTGATAATCATTAGAGTCTATACAATAAAGCACTGATTCTACCTTTTTCTTTGTCATCGAATCAAAAATCGGTATCACACAATTACCACACCCCATAACATCTCCAGGCCCCTTCGTTCCAACATAGCATGGAGATTTTTGCAACAAATCATAAATGCTATCCTTAGCCATGTGCTCCGCATCATGGTTACCCATAGTTACAACAAATGGCACTTTGGCATTATTAAATATTTCTACAACCGACATCCAGCCATTAATTGCAGGGGCTTCTGTCACTATGTCTCCAGTCAATATGGCAATATCCGGATTTTCGGATTTCAGTATCGTACGAATAGTTCTTTCTGTTTCAGCACACTTCGGTGAACCTGATGTCCAATGTAAGTCTGTGAACTGAACTATTTTAAACTTTCCATTTTGAAAAGACAATTGCCGTTGTGCAAAAAGCATTGATGGGATAACTCCCCATAACACTAACAAAAGAATTAATATTTTCTTCATAAGAATCTGATTGATTAGTTTATTTCTATTTCATCTATCGCCAATCTGCTTTGTTCTCCTTCATTGAAATATCCTTTTGGACATAAGCCCCCACTCAACAAGTCCAAGCGTACAAATGTAGCTTCCACTTCAGGAAATGAAAGAGAAGCAGGAAAGCGAGTGCTTTCCGTCAACGTAAAATCATATGATAAAACTTTATTACCTACTCCAAAAAAGTTTTTCCCGTCTGCCGAAACGGAAACACTCATTGCCTTTGCCGGCCAAATCATATTCCAAGGACGCCATAAGGAAGCAAAAGCTACTTGTTTTATTCTTTGCGTACCTTTCAACTCCACCACAATCTGTACACTATCCTGATAGAAGCTTACCCATCTACGCATGTCTTGAGCATATCCACAATATCCGTCAGTCAATCCAAAGCTTTCATCCAAATGTTCCCACTCTGTTTTAGGAACACACTTATAATCACATCCAGTGGCCTTGTTAATGGCAAATTCTTTATGAGTCACCCTACCCATAGATTTGCCTTCCTTATAAACGGCTGCGTAAATAACTGCATCTTTACTCAACAATATTGGTGACTTGTACAGAGAAGAAGAAGCCGTTATCACAGAATCATTAATCGCATAGTGTATCTCCGCATCCGGACAAAAAGAAGATAAAGCCACTTCATAGGTCTCATGATTCTCATTCCACACTCCCGCATAATTCACTTCATAAAAATTGCGGCAAGAATTCACCTGACAATAGTCCAACCGTTTGAACTCCTTATCCAACCTGCGAGTAAAAAACACAAAATCTTTATATTCAGGTTGCGTCCACTGCACTTCGGACATAGCCAACAAACGAGGAAAAGCCATATATTCAAATGCTTCAGGAGTTTGAATATATTCTCCCCAAATATTCGCCTGCGTACCTATTATATAAGACTGCTCTTCGGTAGTCAATCCAGCTGGTAGTGGGTTATAAAAATATACACTATCCAACGGAAGGAAACCACCAATCGCCAGTGGAGCATATTCTGGGCTCTCTTGATAATAATCTATATAGCATCGTTTACTCGGTGTCATAATAACCTTATGCTTTTGACGGGCCGCTATAATACCACCTTCTTCACCACGCCACGACATTACAGTAGCATTAGGAGCAAGCCCGCCTTCCAATATCTCATCCCAACCGATAATATCACGCCCCCTGCTGTTAACAAATTGTTCAATCTTATGAATAAACCAACTTTGTAAAGCTTCTTCATCTGGTAGTCCCTCTTTCTTCATCAGAGTTTGACAATGAATACACTTTTTCCAAGCTTTCTTAGGACATTCATCACCTCCAATATGAATGTAATGACTAGGAAAGAGTTCCATAACTTCCACCAATACATTTTCCAAGAAATCAAACGTATGCTCCTTAGGACAATAGACTTCATCAAAAACATCAAAGTAATCGCGTACCACATAATCTTTTCTCAACCCACAAGAAAGCTCTGGATATGACGCCAATGCAGCAGAAGCATGTCCCGACATTTCTATCTCAGGAATTACTGTTATAAAACGGTCAGAAGCATACTTAACAATCTCTCTAATTTCTTCTTGTGTATAATATCCCGCTTGTTTTTTTCCGTCAAACCGCCGTGGGTAATAATAATCAGAATGTCCTACTTGAGTTTGACTACGATGCGACCCCACCTCTACCAACTTCGGATATTTTTTTATCTCAATTCTCCAACCTTGATCGTCAGTCAAATGAAAATGAAATTTATTCAACTTATAGAAAGCCATCAAATCAAAAAACTTCAGTACCTCTTCTTTGGGAAGGAAATTACGACCAACATCCATCAAAGCACCACGATAAGGAAAACGAGGAGCATCCTTAATACTGACAATTGGAATTTCAATACGTCCCTCATACCTACGATCGGAAGCATAGATTTCTGCCGGCATCAATTGCAATAAAGATTGAACACCATAAAACAGTCCTGCTGCAGTTTCGTTAGAACAAATCCGTATAGCATCGGAAGCCACCTCCAATGTATAAGCCTCATCTTTTAGAGAATTATCAATTAACAGATAAATATCGGCCTTCTCTGTTGGAGAAACAGCTCTTAATGTTACCTGTGTGTTCTTCAAAAAGTTCTCTAAATAACGAAAAACTTTCATTTCATTCTCTCCGGAAGACACAGCCACAGTTTTCTCCCCTTGCAAAAAATACTTTCCTCGGGATAGAGTTATATCATTGGGCATCGGTATGATACCATAGTTTTCTACAGATTCCTTGCTTCCGCTGCCACATGAAAAGAGAGCCAATGAGATGGCAGTAAACACCCCCCAAATATATTTCATAACGTTTGTAATAAAAGGTTAGGATATGTCTGAACTACTTTAAGGATTAGCTCGCCAAACAGCGTGTTTGCCCAAGCAAACCAAGGACGTGTGAAATCAGCTGCATTTTCCGCATTAAAAGACTCATGCATAAAACCTGTTTCACCGTCCGTATCGCGCAGTTGCTTCAAACAACTGCGTATTTCTTCCTCATCATCAGTCGTAAAAGCTTTCATTATGATACTCATTGGCCAAATATAGTTCAACCCTACATGTGGACCGCCTATTCCTTCTCCAGCTTTTCCTTTAAAAAAATAAGGATTATTATCGCTCCATATCAATTTACGAGTATTTTGGTAAACTGCATCCTTGAAAGAACAATATCCCAAATAAGGAGCAGACAACAGACTGGGAATATTAGCATCATCCATACAAAGCACATTGCCAAACCCATCCACTTCAAAAGCATAAACCCGCCCACAAATAGGATGGTTAAACGTACCATACCTGCGAATTGCGGCATCTACTTCATCAGCTAAAGCTATACATTCTTTAGCAAAATCTATATGATTATAGACTGTATGTTCTATTTCAGACAATTGCCGCAACGACACAACAGCAAACATATTGGAAGGGATGAGAAAACCAAATTGAGTAGCATCATCCGAAGGGCGAAACGAAGAAACGATCAGTCCAACTGGCTTAACTGGTGCACCCCAACCATTATTGATTTGCGAGTCTGTAGGACGATCACAATCGCGCGAGAAACTATAAGTGCCGATTCCTTGTTTACGCTGCTGTTCCTTAAAAGTACGGACTACCAATTTCATAGCCTCGTGCCAATCTGCACTAAAGATAGACGTATCTTTAGTCAATGTCCAATACTGGTAAGCCAATCGAATGGGATAACATAGAGAATCGATCTCCCACTTACGTTCATGCAACTCTTTCACCATATGCTGTGTATGATCAGTTTCCCAATAACTACCCAATGGACCATCATTGAAAGCATTAGCATAAGGGTCTATCAGTATACATTCTGTCTGCCTGTTAATAAGTCCGGCTATCAAAAACTGCAAATCCCTATCGTCTTTCATCAACGGCAAATAAGGCCACACCTGCGCGGAAGAATCACGCAACCACATAGCGTCAATGTCACCAGTTATGATAAACGTATCCGGACGGTCGTTTTTCATCTTATATCTGACAGTAGTATCAAGTGTATTGGGAAAACAATTTTCAAACATCCACCGCAGTTTTTCATCTTTTATCTTTGGCTTTACTTCTTTAATGATTACCTCTACAGCTCTTGATACAAAACGCCTTTTGTCTATTGAAGGACGCAAGGAAACGAATTTCGTTTCTGATTCCCTGAAAGCGGCAAACGACAAAGATGGACGGACGGACATAGCAGCCAAAGCTAATCCTCCCATCTTCAGGAAATGACGTCGTGACATATTCTTTTTCATAGATTATCTTTTTAATAAGTGTGTTTACCAGGAAGCACAGTAATTTTCTTCTCTTTTTCACCATAAAGTACGAACAATTCAAAGCCAATATTCGTATCTACCGTAATGTGCGGTTCATCATTGACAGAACGGCGTGCTTCCGCCTTTAAACTGATAATACCTTCTGGTCCGAAAGGATAACGTTCTATTCCATTGGCCTCTGTCAGGTTCATGTCCCAAACAATTTGCTGTTTGGAGTAATCTCCCCGAATACCTATTATAAACTCTATCAGTTCGGCAATAGGTGGAAGTCCTGACCAACCGACAAATTCCTTTCTAGCCATAAATCCAGGCTCTGCCTTCTCCGGAGAATAGTATTCCCAAAATGTACCCGTATTCTTATATACCTCAAGTACTTCATTATAATGGTTCAAAGCTATTTCACGGGCTAACTTACGATAACCTTTCTTCACAAGACCTTGTATCACCATGTAGTTGGTACCCGGCCAGATGCCACCTTGCCAATAGCGACCGTTTTCCTTATACTTAGGATGGTCTGCCGACAAAGAAGGAACACGGAACTTGCGGTTAAAAGTTTCCGGATTATCCAATTCTTTTACCATACGGTTTAGTTGTATTGTATCTAACACATTGGTAAATAGCGCCCAATAAGCACCTATACCTTTGGTTTTGCAAAGAGTGCCATCAGCATATTGGTCATACAAAAATCCAGTCTTTTCATCCCAAAGATTATCATGAATATACTTTCCCAGCATCTTAGCTTCGTCTTCAAATTCTTCTATCTCTTGCCAGCGTTCTAAATAAAATCCCATTTCAAGTAATAAATTTGCAATGAACAATTGCTGAAGATTAGTATCTAACCAAACCATATGTCCATGACTATAAATAGGGCTATATCCGTTCGGAACCCGCGGCATATTATCCATACCTGTCCCCCATCCACTCGACCAATAAGTACCATTACGCCATGTACGGTTAAGTCTCAGCCACTTATAATATGAACAAAGTACGGGAAAAACTTTATGCAGACGCTCCATATCTCCAAACTGATGGTAATAAACCATTTCACACCAAGGCATCAAATTAGGTCCAGTGCTTACCGGATCATATCGTTCGAAACAATCCGCTCCATCTGCTTTAATTTCTCGGCAGATAAAACCGTCAGGATGTTGTTTGGCATAAAAGTTATCTAACGTGCGCTGAAAAGGGAAAAAACGTGTACCATACCGTGCAAACATCAGTATGAAAGAAGAATCCCACATGAAGATATTACCATTGTAAGCAGTATCCAAATAACTTGATACAAAACCCGAACCGGACTGTGGCTTACGAATATTTCCGACTGCTATTTCCCATGCCCTCCAATACATTTCCATTTCTTTTCCATGCCCATCCCAAATCGGATTGGGAAGTATCTGCCGAGCTTCTTCAAAACTCTTCGGTTCAATAACCTCGGGTTTGGCCACACGATACTCGTTCTCGGTAACCAAAGGTTCTTTTACATATGTATTCTTATAGGGCAAATGATAAATTTCATCATTACCACAATTTTGAGCTTTCAATAAAGGAGTTACAGAAAAGGAAAGTAAACATGTAAACAAGATATGTTTCAGCATAGGAAATAATATTTTAGTTATAGATTAAGCAGTTTCTTTATCTTATCAAAAATTGCGGTATTCTCATATATACCTGTAAACTCCTGTGCACCGGGCCCAAAAGCATATACAGGTACCATTACACCACTATGACCACCTGTAGAAAATTTACAAACAATTTTACCCTCTTTCAAATCACCATCTACCAATGTAAGACCACCGGTTTCATGATCGGCGGTAACCACTACCAGCGTTTCACCATCCTTAGCCGCCCATTCGTAAATGGCACCGATAGTACGGTCGAAATCATGTGTTTCCTGCATCAAGAGATTAATATCATTAAAATGTCCATAATCATCCAATTGCGAACCTTCAATCATCATGAAGAAACCATTATCATTTTGGCTTAAAAGTTCAATACCTTTTAACGACGCACGGGCAAGAAGGTCTCCACGTTCGTCAGGCAACGGAGCATCCACTGGATAAGGCACTGCAAATACCTTGCCACTCTTAATTTTTACCAGTTCATCCCAACTACGAGGCGTTTGAAAACCTTTGTCGCGCAACTCCTTGAACAAGTCACGTCCGTCCTCACGATTCTCAAAGAGTTTAGCACCACCGCCAAAGACATAGTCTACGTTACTGTTCACATAATCCGCCACAATTTCAGCCTCAGCATCACGATCTTTGTTATGGCAACAAAAATCAGCTGGAGTGGCATCCCAAAGGCGACAAGTAACTGCAATACCCGCAGATTTATCTTTGCCTACAGCAAAGTCTACCAACGACTTCAAAGGACGGCCTTCCACATCTACGCCTACGCTATGATAATTTGTTTTCTGTCCAGTAGCAATGGCCGTCCCCCCTGCTCCAGAATCGGTAATCAGTTTATTTGCACAGTAGGTTTTCGAAAGCCCCACAGCCTGACAATTATCCAAAAAAAGTTTACCACGATTAGCCGTCCAAGCAGAATATACGTGCATAAGACTCATACCATCACCAATCATCAAAACAACATTTTTAATCTTCTTCCCTTGTAACGGTGTTATTTTGTTAACTTCATAGGGATTCTCCAACACATAAGTCTGTTCTTTATCACGACGTTCTTGTGCAAATATATTAGCAGGGAATAATACTACTAACAATACTATAACACAGCACTTCCTTATTTTTTTCATTATTATCTGGTTTTATCAGTTACATTTACAAATTATTTATTATTCATAGTACATAGGACAAGATATTCAGTTCTAAACCTAAAGATGAACCTCCTAAACCTTAAATTTATTATTTTCAACCTAAAGTTCAAAAAGTAGAAAACTACTCTACAGTAACCAGCACCGGAGCATGATCCGATAAAAACTCTGATCCTTCTGTCTCGGCAAGCACTCCGTATCTCAATACCTTAAGATCGTTGCGTACAAACACATAGTCTATCAATGGACGTTTATCATAAGGTATCTTTCCAAAATCGTGAAAACTCCATGATGGTCCATAAACAATTGGAGACATAAGCCGTGTATCTTGCAGATGCTTTGGATTCTCGGCATCGGTCATGTGCTTGATAACATCCGATTCTGGCTCTGCATTAAAATCACCTGTTACAATTACTGGTAATCCGTCACTCAATTCGTTCACTCTGTCCAATATAAGGCTCACTCCTTCACGACGAGCCACAACTCCTATATGGTCTAGATGTGTATTCAATGCAAAGTATTCCTTTCCTGAAATCTTGTCTTTCAATTTACCCCATGAAGCAATGCGTTCACAAGCACCATCCCACCCTCTAGAACCAGCAATTTCAGGTGTTTCGCTCAACCAAAAATATCCAGAAGCAAGTAACTCAAAACGCGCTTTTTTGTACCAAAGAGCACTATATTCGCCTTTTACCTTTCCATCTTCACGCCCGACACCAATCACACCATATTCTGGTAAACGCTGCTTCAGGTCTTCTAACTGATTGTGAAGCACTTCCTGTGTACCCAATATATCAACATCATAGAATCGGATAGCCGTTGCAGCACGGTCTTTTCGGTATTGCCAATTATTCATACCATCTTCTGGATTGTCATAGCGGATATTATATGACATTACATTAACACGCGCCTGTTCAGAAACTTGTTGTTTCACTTGCCCGCAGGATACTACCCCAAAAGATAGAAACAATAAAATGATTTTTTTCATAACAATATATTTAATTATTCCACATACAAAACAGAAGAAGGAATTGGTACCAACGTTTCAGCAGAAGGCAATTTCCAAGCCCAACTCAAATGTTCTCCTTCATAATCTTCAAAGTAATAGAGCTTATAGGAATGGAAACCTTTTTCTAAAGCTATGAATCCGGTAGCAGGAATTGCAGCATGTGAACCGTCATTGTTCACTACCAGTTCATTATCAATGTATAATACACTGCCATCATCTGAACTAGTTTGGAAAGTATATACTCCATTTTCAGGCACTTTTATCAGTCCGGAAAAAATGTAACCAAAATGGTCTGTCCTGCTTGCACCTTGTATAGAAGGTTTAGACAAAACTCCAGTCCTCAACAAAGGTGTTTTTTCTATGTCAGTTACTTTCTGGTAATTACCTTCAAAGTACTTATAGGTCACACCATTCTGTACAGGATGTACAGAAAGAGCATCCTTCAATTCCGCTTTGAGAGCTATAATAGACAAGACTCTACTTGGATGATAACCTTCCTTAAATCCTCTCGCTTTCACTTGAGTCGTCTTATTCAAACTGAAAGGATGTTTATAAAGGAATGACTCCTCGGTCGGTTCGCTTCCGTCCAGTGTATACCTTATTTTCGCACCTTGAGTGGTTGTGGCCAGTTCTACAACTACACTTCCTTGGAATAAATTCAAATCCTTATCGACGTAAGGGATAGATACAACTTTATCTCGAGTATAGGAGTAAGGCGCAGTTTGTTCAGCAGTACCTCTGCTCTTATTTGGCTTGTCAGACAAGGTAAAACGCAACTCTCCTCCTCCCATCAGACAGTCATAGGTAATAAAGTTTGTATCTATCTGTTTCCCATTTAGTTCCACCTTTGTAATATAAATATTTTTCTGCGGATCATTGGCAAGTATCGTCAAGGTTCTTCCATTAGCCAAATGCACTACAACTTTCTCGAACAAGGGAGTAGTAAGAACATATTCGTTGCTACCAGGACAAACCGAATAAAGTCCCATACTTGAAAGAATATACCATGCCGACATCTGCCCGCAGTCTTCATTGCCAATAATACCTTCCGGAGTGGGATGATACATCTCGTTCAGCAAGCGTCGCGACATTTTCTGTGTTTTCCAAGGCTCACCCACATAATTGTACAAATAAGCGATGTGATGACTAGGCTCATTCCCGTGGACATACTGCCCTATTAAACCTGTGATATCTACAAGATTGCCATGTATCTCTGCATCCGTATTGAAAATATCATCAAGAGCAGCAACAAATTCTTCTTTACCGCCAAAAAGTTGTATCATCCCATTCACATCATGGGGTACAAAGAAGCGATATTGCCAAGCTGTAGCCTCTGTATAGGCACGTCCCACTGCAAGCGGATTAAAAGGTGATTCCCAATTGCCATCCATACGCTTTCCGCGAAAGAATCTCGTAGCACCATCAAACACATTGATGTAGTTTTGCGAACGTTCAATGTATTTTTTATAAATATCTTCTTTTCCCATTTCTTGGGCCATACGTGCAATACACCAGTCATCGTACGCATATTCAAGCAGACAAGATACAGATTCTCTTTTAATATTAGAAGGAATAAAACCATATTTTACGTAAAAGTCCGAGCCTTTTTTGTTTTTATCGGAGGATATCATCATAGCCTCCAAAGCCTTCTCTGCGTCGAAAGACCTAATTCCCTTCAAATAGGCATCAGCTATAACTGATACTGAATGATAACCAATCATCGTGCCTGTTTCTCCAGCAGAAAGCGGCCAAATAGGAAGTTCCCCTGAAGCATCATAGATGTCGAGAAAGGAGTTTATCATGTGATTGACCAAGTCAGTATCTATCAACGTCATCAGCGGATTCCATGCACGGAAAGTATCCCAAAGGGAGAAAGTGGAGTATTGGATCCTTCCTATTGGCAACTTACCTATCTGCATGTCGTGGCGACGATATTCACCATTAACATCGTTCACGATATTGGGTACAACCATAGCGTGATACATAGCAGTATAAAAGTTCTCCTTGTCGGCTTCACTACCACCCTCCACAGTAATAGTAGATAGTTGTTGTTCCCAAGCACTTCGAGTAGCTGTATGTACTGCATCAAAATCGAAATCCTTCACTTCGGCCTCCATGTTTTGACGCGCGTTCTGCACACTCACCAATGACAATCCCACTTTAGCAATAATAGGCTCACCGTTCGTGTTATCAAATGTGAGGATAGCCTGTAAATCCGTACCGGTCAACTTGGTATTGATAGGCACTTTCTTCTTATTTTTCACAAACTCTACAGTCTGAAAGGATTTGGAAAAACGAGCTACGAAATAAATATATTGATTATCTGTCCATCCCCTGGTTCGGCGCATACCCGTAATTTCGTTGTCTGCAGTTTTCTCTAATTCAGCTTCATAAATATATTCATTATCAAGCGAATGTGCCATATCTACAATTACAGCAGCAAGATTTCCTGTAAGGTAAGTGTAACGATGCATACCTACATGAGGGGTCGCCGTCAATTCAGCCTTTATACCTTCATCTTTCAACAGCACCGAGTAATAGCCAGCCGATGCCATTTCGTCTTGATGGGAAAAGTTAGCAGGACTGTAGAAGAACTCATTTGTAAAGCTTGGTTCTTGGGTGGTAGGACGAAATAATATATCACCCAAATCTATGCATCCAGTTCCACTCAGATGGGTATGTGAAAACCCCCTCAAGGTAGTATCATTATAGTGATATCCAGCACAGGCATCCCAATTGCCTACACGTGTATCAGGACTTAACTGCACTGCACCAAAAGGAGCGGTGGCTCCAGGATAGGTATGACCGTGAAACCCTGTACCGATAAAAGGATCCACGTAATCAACGGAAAATTTCTCCTCAGAGTTACAAGCACTACATATAAAAAGATACAACAAGATATGTAAAATATTCAATTTCATCAAAGCATGTATTTGAAAATTATTCGGTTAACAACCACACTTCATTCGACAAATCTAATAAAAATCTGCAAGAACCAGCATACAAAGAAGACACCAATCCTTGCAGACAAGACCAATGGCAATGATCTACTTTTTAATCGTAAACTTCCAAAAGAGAAAGATTACTCATAGATATTTTGTTTCAACTGCCCGTTTGAGTTTATAATCTGATTAGACGGATAGGGAAAAACAATGAAGCAATCCTTATAAGAAGTTTTGTCTGTATAATCCGTGTAAAACTCAACTTTATGTGTATAATCAATAGCATCGGGTTTTCCATCTCCATTTGTATCGACCATACCACGGTTTTTGTAATGACGAACGAGAGGACGAGCATTTAACTCTTTCTCCGCCAATGCCTTGATTTCTGCATTAGAAGAATGGTGCCAACGTTTCAAGTCGAAAAGATGATCGGTAAATTCAAATGCTAATTCACAACGACGTTCATGATACAACTGTTCCATTGTAGCTGGTGATGGTAAAGAAAGCCCACAAGCGCGTACATGAATTCTGTTCAAATCTTTCCAAGCCTTATCCGGTTGGTTCTTCATCAAATAAGCTTCTGCCCGAAAAAGCATCATTTCAGCAAAACGGATTATCGGGAAGTTAACTCGTGCAGTAGGCCAGTCACCATTAGCATTTACATATCCTTCGGTTGTAGCATTAGCATAACCAAAAGGTTCCATATACTTATTAAATTGAAAACCTGATTCAATGTCGGACGCTGAATAAAACTCGCGTTCCTCTCCAAAAAATAGGAATTTTTGTCCGTATTCTAAAATAGAACGTTTCAATCGGTCATTTTCTTTACCATCACCATCTTTTAGCATTTCTGCATAAATGTCATATGTCGGTTTAATTTGTCCCCAACCATTGTAGATGCCCCAACCTTTATTTTCAAGTATAACACCCGGAAATTCAGAACCTCCTCCAGTAGAACCACCCGTACCTGGAATAGTCCATAAATATTCCTTTCCCCAATATTTTGAGAAGTCAGAAGAGAACAATTCATCGAAAGTGTCTGCCAAACCACGATTATACGTCGTTTCCAGCTCATCTACCAATTTAATAACCTCATCCCATTTCGTTTCATCCCACATGGCCCAGTAGGCATATACCTTTACCTGAAATGCTATAGCTGCTGCCTGATGCGCGCGCCCTAAGTCCTTATCATCATAATCTTCGAAACGTGGCAAACGTTTCTTAGCATTTTCCATATCTTCAATAATCAATTTATAGTTATCAATAACTGAAGCCTGCTGGGGTGGAATAGAGTTATCATATCCATTTACAAAATCTTCATAACGTACAAAAGGAACTCCTTGTTTATCTGTACCATAGCGATAAGCCATCAGAAAATGTGCCCATCCTCGAGTAAAATAGGCTTCACCAAGACTCCTGTTTTCTATTTCTGTCAATGCAGTAGTCTTTTCCTTATCTACTAATTGATCAATCACCCAATTAGAACGGGAAATCACTTTATACATGGTTTCGAACACAGTACGTAATGGAGACTCATCACCTGTATATTTAAACGTCGCAAGTGTCGGGAAATCACGTGTTTTTCCCCAAACTATATCATTAGCAGCACCCTGCTCCCAAAATAATTCTCGACCATACATGGCTTCCTGATGAAAACGTTCGTATAATCCGTCCACAGCGTCAATTGCCTGCTGATCATTTAAGAAATAAGCATTGTCTCTGGCATCTCCTTCGGGTTGTACATCAAGGAAATCACTACAAGAAGTGGCAGTAAGTAGTGCAACGCATACTACTCCAAATAATATATTCTTTTTCATAATCTTCATTCAATTTATAATTAGTAAGTCAGTTTTACTCCTAAAGAGAATACACGAGATACCGGATACTTCAAAGCATCCCACCCCCCGCATTCAGGGTCCATACCAGAATATCTGGTGATAGTTGCCAAATTTTCTCCACTCAAAAATACAGATAGGCGGCTGTTGCGGTCATTCAAGTGTGACCACTTACAAAATACGTCACTCAAATCATAAGAAAGCGTTACATTCTTCAAGCGCAGGTATGAAGCATCTTCCAGATACCAATCTGAAGCTGTGCTAAAGTTTCCATTGTTGTCATTCTTTGACAGAATAGGAATGTTAGATCCTCTGTTATCGGGCGACCAAGCGTTCAAGATCTCACGAGAACGGTTAAAGTTACCTTCTACATCACTTAAAAGCATATATTTGGAAACATTCATTGCTTGTGCTCCACCTACTCCTTGAAACATTGCACTGAATGACAATTTCTTCCAAGTAAATCCAAGTGTCCATGCAAAGGTAGTTTTAGGAGTAGCACTACCCATATATTGACGGTCACCAAAACCAATTGTACCATCACCGTCATAATCTACAAACTTCAAATCTCCTTTTTTAGCATCAGGTTGAATTCTCTTACCATTCTTATCCACATATGCCGCTGCTTCCTCATCACTTTGGAATATTCCAGCTGTCTGTATCAAATGAAAAGAATTCAAAGGTTCACCTTCTGTGGTCTGATAAATATCTTTCACACTACGGAAACTCTTATCATCTGTCCACACTCCCGGAGTTCCATCCTCATTCTTCACCCCAATGTCAGAAACCCAATTCTTCAGATAAGAAAAGTTACCTGTTACAAAGTAAGAAAAGTTTTTATTTATTCTATCATTCCAACCTATAGACAATTCAAAACCGCGATTTCGGACCTCTCCAAGATTTACCAACATAGCATCCAACCCCATAGTAGAAGGCCAGTTCATCGGTTGTGGCTGTATCAAATTGAAAGTACGTTTATCAAAATAATCCATTGACAAAGAAAGACGGTTATTGAACATTTCCATATCTAAGCCCAAGTCGTACTGTTCAGAAGTCTCCCATGTCAAATTTGGATTTAAAGCAGTACTATAATAAGCAAAGTTATTCCATAATTGATTAGAAGTTACACCGTATTGTGCTTGTTCTGAATAAGTATTTTTCGATAATAGTGGTGATTTATAATTATAATCAATAGACCCCAAATTACCGACACGTCCCCAAGAAGCACGTAATTTCAAAAGGTTTACGATATCGTTCTTCTTAAAAAACTTCTCATTAGAAATTTTCCATCCTAATGTTACAGCGGGAAAATCGCCAAAGTTATGTTCCTTAGGCAGGCGTCCTGCATAGTCACGGCGCCATGAAGCGGTTACGAAATAACGGTCGTCATAAGAATATGCCAAACGAGCAATCATTGAAACATTCGCATCTGGTCCCGTTAAATAATCAAGCACTTCAGTTGAATTGGCATAAGCCATGTATTGCAGATAGGCTGCTTCACTAGACAAGTCCTTTCCAATCGCTTCCAACCCCCGTTTCGAATAATGGTCAGCCGTAGTAGAGAACAAAGCACCTACGGTATGTTTACCAAATGTGTTATCATACGTTAATGTATTCTCTGTCTTCCAAGCGTCCATACGATAAGATTGCTCCTGAACATTATTTGATAGGTTCGGTTTACCAACTTCGTCACGGATAGGATTGAATTTTTTATAATAATAGTTCTGCAAATTGTAAGTAAAACGACTTACAAACTTTAAACCAGGCAACACATTACCTATTTCCAAACTAGTAGTACTCCACACATCACTTGTCTTATTGTAGAGATTTTCTGCCTCAAGCAAACGTACAGGGTTCACAGCATCACCATGAGCATCGGCAAAGTTTGAGCCATACTTTTCAATGTAAGCAGGGTCTTCTGTTGTTGTACCACCATAAGAGCCATCCAAGGGATTATAAATAGTAGCACTAGCCGGCATATATACAGCTGATAATATAGGACCAGTGTATGCATCATTATCCGTTTCTTTAGAACGACTTGTTGTATTCTTCCACACCAAATCTTCGCTGATTGTAATCCACTTGTTCAATTGCATCTTACCATTATAACGCAAAGCAAGATTTTTCTTATAAGTATTAATCAAAGTACCCTGATCGTTATCAAAAGACAATGAGAGGCGGCTGGAAGACTTATCTGTACCTACATTTAAAGCAATATTGTGGCGCTGATAAAAAGCTGTACGGAAAATAGCATCCATCCAATCAGTACGTGTAGTACCTACCCACGGATTTTTTGTTACATTCCAGCCATCAGGTAATGCCTGGCCTGCATTTTCATACGACCTTCTACGCATTTCCACTTGTTCTTCTGCATTGAGTGGTTCAATTAAATTAGTAGCCTGACGAAAGCCGAAAGTTCCGTCATACGTCAAAGTAGGAGCACCTTCTTTTGCCTTTTTGGTAGTAACAAGCACTACACCACCTGCTCCTGACTGCGCACCATAAATAGCGGCAGAAGCAGCATCTTTCAATACAACAATACTTTCAATATCGTTCATGGAAGTAATAGGAGCCCCCGGAACACCGTCTACCACCCATAATACGTTATCGCCGTTCTGCGAACCCTGACCGCGAATCACGATATTAGGAGTTGAAGTAGGATCACCACCATCAGCCTGAATAGTTACACCAGGCAACTGCCCTTGTAACATACTTTCCGTAGAAGTAACAGGTCGTGCAGCCAACTCATCTGTATTACTAATTATACCTACAGAAGCTGACAAGTCTTGCTTACGTGTATTGGCACCATATCCCAAAACAACTACCTCGTCCAGCAATTCTGTGTCTTCTTTCAACACAATTGTCATTTGCTTCTCACTTACAGGTATTTCTTGAGTAGTATAACCCACAAAGCTAACAACCAATACATCACTTTTAGAAGCGGAAAGAATAAACTCACCATTAACGTTTGTAATTACTCCATTAGTAGTGCCTCTCACTAGTACATTAGCACCTATTACAGGCTCTCCAATTTGGTCTTTCACAATTCCTTTTACTGAAATTTGCTGTGAGTACGCAATCACAGAAGTAAACAATCCCAATAATAGAAACAAAACCATTCGATAAAATCCAAGATTTACTTGTTTCATACATTAAAAATTTAAAGTTTATAATATAAATTTATAATTCCATCACAAAGGTTTAAAAACAGAATTACAATATTATTAAAAATAAAAAAAATATTACTATTTTCCAGAAAATGGTAATACCTGTCTATCCCAAAAGTGCTGAAGCTCCTAATAGACCAGCATCCTGTAATTGTGAAGACACGATTTTCACATCAGCCACAACTCGTGGATAAGGAAAATCTTTTAAAGTCTCATACATCGCTTCTTTAAAAAGCGGGAAAGCTGTTGCTATTCCACCTCCTAGTACTATTAACTGTGGAGAATAAGCAAATAATACAGCCTTTACCAATTGTCCTATATGCCCACCGAACTCCTGCCACAACAATAGAGCATCATTATCTCCTTTCAATGCTTTTTCCGACTCAGCAGCACCAGTGGTATTCCTACGTTTAAAAAATCCGCTACTACAATAATATTCGTAATCAGCCTCTAAATAGGGTAATGCTCCCAATTCACCTGCACCGGCATATCCCCCTCCGTACAAACTATGATGAATAATGATTCCCAGCCCTATTCCGGTACCGATAGTAATACCCACCATATTTTCATAAAGTCGCCCGCTTCCAAAAAGACTTTCTCCCAAAGCAAAACAATTAGAATCATTATTGACAGCCACTGGTAAGCCAAACTTCTCCTCCAGCAGCTCCTTTAAATGCACTTCTTTCCACGAAGCAATATTCATCGCATCATACACTATACCATGAACTGTATCAACGATTGACGGTACACCAATACCAATCCCCTCAACAGTCTCACCTATCATAGGTTCAATAAGTTCAAAAAGCTGCGTCAAGATCACATCAACATCTTGTGTAGCCAAACAAGCAACCGAATTCCGTTTCAAACACTTTCCTTCCGCCACTTGTGCTATCCTTATATTAGTACCACCTAAATCAATGGCTAACCTCATAATTTCTCTATTCTAAATATTTTTATATTGCAAATATAAATACACATAAGTCAACAAAGTAAACAATTTGCGTATTTGAATCCTCTTTTTACGCAAACTAATTATTTCCTCTTATGAGACAATCTAACAACTCAAGCCCTTCAGGACGCTGTACAAAATCCATAAAAACAATACCACACATCTGGCTTCTTCTTTGTTTTAGATACTCTGACACAAACTTATTCACTTGTTTAGCAAAAACTTCAGGTGTGCCTAGCGGAAGTCCAGTAGCACTAACGAAAGAAATCGCCCATCGATATGAAGAACTAGGTTCTGCTGCTACATTATGCAAATTACGCATACAAGCTTCTATTTTTAATCCAACTTCCTCATCTGAAGCATACTGATATTCATCTTGAAGTAAGACTTGTGCTTCCGCACCATTACTGCCTCGAAGCGTCATCAAACATGTGGCATCATCCTTCCAACCCTCACAAGCAGTTCCGGGATATTTGTTCATGGCTACATCTCGGTGTAAAAACAGAATTTTTCCACGACAATCACCCAATGCTAAATCCTGACAAAAATTCCAAACAAAGAAAGGCTTTGCATCAATAGCCGACAAGGAGGTTTCTACCAAAGAAGCGTAAGCCTCAGAACTTCCGCCCTCTCTCTTTAAAGACACAATCAACATCTCAGAAGGATGTTCTTTCAGAAATTTTATAAAAGTAGGTAATACATCCGTTTCCCAATACATATTCTGAAAAGCATGACTATGAAACACTCCCAGCTTTCCGTCTTTCTCAGCTAAACGAATATCAAAAGCACGAATGCCCAATTCTAATTGCGAGAAAATACCTGCATCTTGAGTTTTCAACATACAACCACCATAAATAGCACCACTGTCATGAGTACCAGGGATAGAAAGTTTGCATACAGGCAATGTATCAGAAAGAAGTTTCATCCAATCGCCTTTGCTGCCTGCGAAAGCCGGTTTTGCACAAAGGAACCAGCTCAGCATAAATACAACAGAAAACATGTGTACAGATGTTATATTCATAGTTTCAAATATTAGATATTACAAAAGTACACAAACGCCAAATGACTTACAGCCGCAATTTGCGAATATAAATCCTCTTTTTGCGTAAACAGAAAATGCATCTAACTGTTTACCGCCGCAAACTGTTTCGATATATAATTAAGTAGGAATATATTCTTAAAATATCCGTCTAATTTTTACTCCAATACAAACTGCAAATGATTATCCGTACTGAGTCCCTCGTCAAAAGTAAAACCTTCCCACGAAAAACCTCTCAAATCTTCGGGGCATCCAATGCGATTTTTGATGATGTGACGCACCATCTCCCCTCTGCACATCTTCGCATAAATGACAACGGTCTTTAACTTTCCGCCTTTCCACACTTGAAAATCTGGAGTAACCACACGCACCTCTGACTCCACCCGTTTCCAGTCGAATAAATCCTTCATCTCACCACTTGCCAAGTTGACCAGTATACCGCCCCGTTTCTTGATTTCTTCTATGAAACAGTCCGTCAGCAGAGGTTTCCAATAATCAAACATGGTGATACCGCCTTTCTCCGGCAGGCGCACATCTCCCTCCAGACGATAAGGTCTGATACCGTCCAGCGGACGGAGCAATCCATAAAGAAAAGAGGTGATACGGAGATGTTCCTGTGCATAACGGAAGTCATCAGCCGTAAAATCCTTTGGCAGGATGCGTTTGAAAACAGCTCCCGTATATGCACCGATTGCCGGCATAGGGCGATTGTCTTCCGAACAAAAGTCATGAAAACGTGCCCTGTTTTCCGCAGCAATTTTAGCATTCACCTTCAAGAGTTTTTCCAGTTCTGCGGCAGAAACCTGTGACATTTCCAACGCATTCCGTACAGCTTCCGCTTCAAAATACGGAACGGTAACTTCGGGCACTTTCAAAGAACAGTGCGACGCCATGGTCTTGGCACAAGAGATAAAAGTGAGCATAGGCATATTCCTTATATTTGAAGAAAGTCCAAACGAACTCTTAGACGCCACAAAAATAAAAGGATTTCAGGAGAGAAAGCGCATCATTAAGAATATTTTCCATAGAATTCACATCGGTTTCAAGAGTTTTTCATACCTTTACAGCTTGTTGGAGAAATAGCGCACAGCAATCGGATAACACTAAGTTCCCCTTATTCTCCGGCACTTGGCGATAGAAAAAGAAAAAATAATATATAAAATGACTCACAAATGGAATTATTTACCCATTACATCCGATCAGGCAGAAGCAAGCCAACGACTGGCCCAGGAATTAGGGATTAGCCCTGTACTTGGGAGATTGCTGGTGGAGCGGGGAATAACGACAGCGACAGCTGCCAAGAAGTTTTTCCGCCCGCAACTACCGGATTTGTACGACCCGTTCCTCATGAAAGATATGGACGTGGCCGTAGAACGCCTGAACAAGGCAATGGGAAAGAAAGAGCGCATTCTGATTTATGGAGATTACGATGTAGACGGAACCACCGCCGTGGCCCTGGTCTATAAGTTTATTCAACAGTTCTATTCGAACATAGATTATTACATACCCGACCGTTACAACGAGGGATATGGCGTTTCGACACAAGGTGTGGACTATGCCTCCGAAACCGGTGTGGGACTGATTATCGTGCTGGACTGCGGCATCAAGGCCGTAGATGAAATTGCATACGCCAAGGAAAAAGGCATCGACTTCATCATCTGCGACCACCACGTACCCGATGAAGTGTTGCCCCCTGCCGTAGCTATACTGAACGCCAAGCGCGAAGACAACACCTATCCTTACGAACATCTTTCGGGCTGCGGAGTAGGTTTTAAATTCATGCAGGCATTCGCTATCAGCAACGGCATCGAATTCCACCATCTGATTCCGCTGTTGGACTTGGTGGCAGTCAGCATCGCCTCGGACATCGTACCGATTATGGGAGAGAACCGCATACTTGCCTATCACGGTTTGAAACAGCTCAACAGTAATCCGAGCGTAGGGCTGAAGGCCATTATCGATGTATGCGGACTGTCGGAAAAAGAAATCACCGTCAGCGATATAGTATTCAAGATAGGTCCGCGTATCAACGCCTCCGGACGTATCCAGAACGGCAAGGAAGCGGTAGATCTGCTGACGGAAAAGGACTTCTCGGTTGCTCTGGAAAAGGCCGGACAAATCAACCAGTATAACGAAACCCGCAAAGACCTTGACAAGACCATGACCGAAGAGGCCAATCAAATCGTAGCCGGTCTGGAAGGACTCGCAGACCGCCGCTCCATCGTGTTGTACAATGAGGATTGGCATAAAGGAGTAATCGGAATCGTCGCTTCCCGCCTGACGGAAGTATATTACCGCCCCGCCGTAGTGCTGACACGCACGGATGATATGGCAACCGGATCGGCACGTTCCGTTTCCGGTTTCGATGTATACAAAGCCATCGAGTACTGCCGGGATTTACTGGAAAACTTCGGCGGACACACCTATGCTGCCGGTCTGTCCATGAAAGTGGAAAACGTACCCGCTTTCACTGAACGTTTCGAAGAATTCGTATCCCGGCATATTCTGCCGGAACAGACCAGCGCCGTAATCGACATCAATGCCGAAATCGACTTCCGGGATATCACTCCCAAATTCTGCAATGATTTGAAGAAGTTCAACCCCTTCGGTCCCGACAATACCAAGCCCGTATTCTGTACCCACAACGTGTACGACTACGGAACCAGTAAAGTCGTAGGACGCGACCAGGAGCATATCAAGCTGGAACTGGTGGACAACAAATCAAACAATGTAATGAACGGAATTGCTTTCGGGCAGAGTTCTCACGTGCGCTACATCAAGACCAAGCGTTCGTTCGACATCTGTTACACCATTGAGGAAAACACCCACAAACGGGGAGAAGTACAGTTGCAAATTGAAGATATAAAGCCGAATTAAGCCGAAGAAGACGGGAGAAGATTCTCTTTGTGTTTTTCCTTTAGGCACGGATTATACGGATTTTACTGTTTTTTTAGTCTACAAAGTCCGTGTAATCCGTACCTGAAATACCATCATTATATATAGTATCACACACTCTTTTTATCTTTCAACTTTACAACCATGTCCTCGCAGCCCGACGCCTCCCAACTTTCAACTCTCAACTCCCGAATCCTAAAGCAGTATTGGGGATATGACCGTTTTCGGGGTATCCAGGAAGATATCATCGACAGCATCAGCAAGAATAAGGATACCTTGGGACTAATGCCTACGGGTGGCGGCAAGTCCATTACTTTCCAAGTCCCGGCACTTGCCAAAGAAGGAATGTGCCTGGTGATTACCCCCCTGATAGCCCTGATGAAAGACCAGGTACAGAATTTGAAAAAGCGGGGTATCAAGGCACTTGCCATCTACTCCGGCATGAGCCGGCAGGACATCATCATCACCCTTGAAAACTGTATATTCGGCAACTATAAGTTCCTCTATATCTCACCCGAACGTCTGGATACGGAAATATTCCGCACCAAATTGCGGAAAATGCACATCAGCATGATTACGGTAGACGAAAGCCACTGCATCTCGCAATGGGGGTATGACTTCCGTCCCGCCTATCTGAAAATCGCAGAGATACGCGAACTGCTGCCGGATGTCCCCGTTCTGGCACTGACCGCCACTGCAACCCCCGAAGTGGTAAAGGATATCCAAGCCCGTCTGCATTTCCGTCACAAGAATGTATTCCGCATGAGCTTCGAGCGGAACAACCTCGCTTATATTGTTCGCAAAACAGAGAACAAGACTGCCGAACTGTTGCATATACTGCGCAGCATGCCCGGCAGTGCCATTGTATACGTACGCAACCGCCGCCGCACCAAGGAAATTACCGAACTGCTGAACAACGAGTACATCACAGCCGATTTCTACCATGCCGGACTGGACGATGCCACCAAAGACATCCGCCAGCACCGCTGGCAATCCGGCGAGAGCCGTGTCATGGTGGCAACCAATGCTTTCGGCATGGGCATAGACAAACCGGACGTGCGCATCGTTATCCACATGGACCTGCCCGACTCCATAGAAGCCTACTTCCAGGAAGCCGGAAGAGCCGGACGTGACGGGCAGAAGGCGTATGCCGTCATCCTATATGCCAAGTCGGACAAGACTACACTGCACAAACGCATCCCCGACACCTTTCCGGAGAAAGAATATATCAGAGACGTTTACGAACATCTCCAATACTATTATCAAATGGCAATGGGTGACGGACTGGATTGCGTACGCGAATTCAACATCGAAGATTTCTGCCGCAAATTCAAATACTTCCCCGTACCGGTGGACAGCGCTTTGCGAATCCTGACCCAGGCGGGCTATCTGGAGTACACTGCCGAACAGGACAGCACCTCACGCATCCTCTTCACCATACGCAGGGATGAACTCTACCGGCTGCGCGAAATGGGCGAAGACATGGACAGGCTCATACAAGCCGTGCTTCGTTCCTATACCGGAGTATTCACAGACTATACCTATATCAACGAAGATTCGCTTGCCATACGCACAGGACTTACCCGCCGGCAAATCTACGAAATGCTGGTTCACCTTGCCAAACTGCGCATCGTAAGCTATATTCCCCATAAAAAGACACCTTATATAATATACACGCGCGAACGCGTGGAAGCACAACGCATCCATATCTCCCCGGAAGTATACGAACACCGGAAAGCACGCTATGAAACGCGCATCAATGCCATGCTCGATTACGTGACCAACGACACCGTATGCCGCAGCCGTATGCTGCTGGACTACTTCGGGGAGAGAAACGAACATAACTGCGGACAATGCGATACCTGTATCAGCCTGCGCAGCAAATCAAAAGTTTCTGAACAACCGGACCGGGAAGCGCTTTGTACAAAAGTATGCGGGATATTGTCCCGTGAATCCCTGACTCCCGCCGGCCTGCTCAAACAACTTCCAATGGACAAAGAGCTTCTGACCGAAATATTGCACCGGTTATCGGACGAAGGAAAAATTATTGCCGTCGACGGAATACTGCAAATCAGAAAATAAATCATTACTTTTGTACAGTGCATCAGCACACCAATCCAGTCAACCTATTAAAAACATAACTAAAACAACATCATAATCATGGGATTCTTTAAATCGTTCTTCTCCGGCAAGCCGGCAAATCCGGAAGAGGAAAAACAGAAAAACAATCAGAAGAACTTCGAGATATTCAAGTACGACGGTATGCGTGCCCAACGTATGGGACGTGCCGACTATGCCATCAAATGTTTCACCGAAGCCCTTGCGCTACAAGAAGATTTCGAGACAATGGGCTACCTGGCACAAGTATATATCCAGTCCAACGAACTGGATGAAGCCCGCAAGCTTTTGGAAAGAATGATCCGAACAGAACCGGAGCATACCTCTACTTTACTCACCCTTGCCAACGTCTGCTACATGCAGGAGGACTATGCCGCCATGGCGGAAGCCGCCCAAAAAGCCATTGCCGTTGAAGAAGGCAATGCCATGGCGCACTATCTGCTGGGAAAAGCCGACAACGGCCAGAACGACGGCATCATGTGCATCGCCCACCTCACAAAAGCCATCGTACTCAAGGACGACTTCACCGAAGCCCGTCTGCTGCGTGCCGAGGCTCTGACAAAGATGCAGCAGTACAAAGAGGCCATGGAAGACATCGACGCCATACTCGCCCAAGACCCGGACGATGAAAACGCCATACTGCTCCGCGGAAAGATAAAGGAAGCGACCGGTGCAGAAGCCGAAGCAGAAGCCGACTATCTTCATATAACGGAACTGAATCCGTTCAACGAACAGGCATTCCTCTACTTGGGACAGTTGTACATCGTCCAGAAAAAGCTGACCGAAGCCATCGCTTTGTTTGATGAAGCTATCGAGCTGAATCCCGACTTTGCCCAAGCATACCACGAACGCGGCCGCGCCAAACTGCTGAACGGCGACAAGGAAGGCTCCATGGAAGACATGAAACGCGGATTGGAGCTTAACCCGAAAGAGTTGCAGGATTTCAACGGACAATACGGCAATCTGCCGGGCAACAATACGACAAATGTATTAGGATTATAAAACATTATCTATAAAATGATGCAATTATCAAAAAAAACATTGGTTTTTATTTGCATCTAAAAGAAAAGTGTTACATTTGCCACATAATTCAAAACGAAAAGCAAGAATGAAATCATTTACTTATGCATATTACTTCTTTTTTTACTTTTACTTTAGCCGGAAAGTAGAGCGGGAGTTTGTATGTATCAAGTGACAGTGATGCTTAAGAACAGAATAGAGAACTAAGTAATATATAAAGTCCCGCTCCAGTGTATGGAAGCGGGATTTTTTTTGTAGCATAAATCAAGAAAAAGAGAGTCAGGAATGAAGAAGGTAGCCATTCAAGGAACATTAGGTTCGTATCACGACATTGCCGCACATAAATACTTCGAAGGAGAAGAAATACAGCTTATCTGCTGCGCCAGCTTCGAGGAGGTATTTACTGCTGTCAAACAGGACAGTCAGACCATAGGCATGCTGGCAATAGAAAATACGATTGCAGGAAGCTTGCTGCACAACAATGAACTCCTGCGCCAAAGCGGCACACAGATTGTAGGCGAATACAAATTGCGCATCTCGCATAGCTTTGTTTGCCTGCCCGACGAGGATTGGGACGACATCACGGAAGTAAACTCCCACCCCATCGCCCTGATGCAGTGCCGTGAGTTCCTCGGACAGCATCCCCGCATCAAGGTAGTGGAAGGCGAGGACACCGCTCTCAGTGCGGAAATCATCAGGAAAGAAAACCTGAGAGGACATGCTGCCATTTGTTCCAAAGCCGCCGCCGAACGTTACGGCATGAAGGTGTTGCAGGAAGGTATCGAAACCAACAAACACAACTTCACCCGCTTTCTGGTTGTGGCAGACCCCTGGCAAGTGGACGAGCTGAGCCGCCACCGCAACAAGGAAGTGAACAAGGCAAGCATGGTATTCACGTTGCCGCATACCGAGGGAAGCCTTTCGCAAGTATTGTCCATCCTGTCTTTCTACCGCATCAACCTGACAAAGATACAGTCACTGCCCATCATCGGGCGCGAATGGGAATATCAATTCTATGTAGACGTAGTTTTCGACAATGTGCTGAAGTATAAACAATCTATCGTGGCTATCACCCCACTGACCAAAGAACTTAAAATATTGGGAGAATATGAAGACGGAAAATCAACTATCTAAAATAAAGCCGGCCGACCGGCTGGCAAGCGTAAGCGAATACTATTTCTCTAAAAAGCTGAAAGAAGTGGCACAGATGAACGCCGAAGGCAAGGATGTAATCAGCCTGGGCATCGGCAGTCCCGACATGCCCCCTTCGGAGAGTACCATACAGACGCTTTGCGATGCGGCCCGCAACCCCGACGGACATGGCTACCAGCCCTATGTGGGTATTCCCGAACTGCGCCGCAGCTTTGCCGGCTGGTATAAGAAATGGTACGGCGTAGAGCTGGACCCGAATACAGAAATACAGCCGCTTATCGGCTCCAAGGAAGGTATCCTGCACGTTACGCTGGCTTTCGTCAACCCGGGCGAACAGGTGTTGGTTCCCAATCCCGGCTATCCCACCTATACTTCATTGAGCAGGATACTGGGTGCAGAGGTCGTAAACTATAACCTGAAAGAGGAGAACGGCTGGATGCCCGACTTCGACGAACTGGAGAAGATGGATATGAGCCGCGTAAAACTGATGTGGACCAACTACCCCAATATGCCGACAGGAGCGAACGCCACACCGGAACTGTACCGAAAACTGGTGGACTTTGCACGCCGCAAGGACATTGTCATCGTCAACGACAACCCGTACAGCTTTATTCTGAACGAACACCCTATCAGTATTCTCAGCATTCCGGGTGCGAAAGAGTGCTGCATCGAATTCAACTCCATGAGCAAGAGCCACAACATGCCGGGCTGGCGCATCGGTATGCTCGCCTCTAATGCAGACTTTGTACAATGGATACTGAAAGTGAAGAGCAACATAGACAGCGGTATGTTCCGTGCCATGCAACTTGCCGCAGCCAATGCCCTGGAAGCCGGTGAGGAATGGTACGAAGGCAATAACAAGAACTACCGCAACCGCCGCCAACTGGCAGGAGAGATTATGCGTGAGCTGGGATGTACTTACGACGAGAACCAGGTAGGCATGTTCCTTTGGGGAAAGATACCCGACAGTTGCGCCGATGTAGAGGAACTGACCGAACGGGTATTGTACGAAGCGCACGTATTCATCACTCCGGGATTCATCTTCGGCAGCAACGGAAAGAGATATATCCGCATCTCGCTTTGCTGCAAGGACGACAAACTGGCGGAAGCGTTGAAACGCATCAAAGGAATGAGATAAATCATTACAGAAAAACAGCTTATTAATAAAACCGATTCATCTGCTTAATAAATCTCTTCAAGATTTTACTATAATTCTTGAAAAATTATAGTAAAATTCTACTCGAATTTATTAATAGCCTGAAAACCCGCTATAGGAAAGGGATGCAGAAGCGAGAGTAACGGTTTGGAAATATTTATACAACCGAATATAATTAAACAAATAAAGAATATGGAACTTGAATTAGAATCAATCTTGTTGCCGGGTATCGAGGAGAAGCGTCCTCTGGTTATTGCCGGTCCATGCAGTGCAGAGACGGAAGAACAAGTTATGGACACCGCCAGGCAATTGGCTGCCAAAGGTATGAAGATATTCCGCGCAGGCATCTGGAAACCCCGTACCAAACCGGGCGGTTTCGAGGGTGTAGGCGTAGAAGGGCTTGCCTGGCTTAAAGAGGTGAAGAAAGAAACAGGTATGTATGTATCCACCGAAGTAGCCACAGCCAAGCATGTGTACGAATGCCTGAAAGCCGGAATAGATATACTCTGGGTAGGTGCCCGCACTACCGCCAATCCTTTTGCCGTACAGGAAATAGCAGATGCCCTGAAAGGCGTGGATATCCCGGTCTTGGTAAAGAACCCCGTAAATCCGGATCTGGAATTATGGATAGGCGCCATGGAGCGCATCAATAATGCCGGATTGAAACGCCTGGGAGCCATTCACCGCGGTTTCAGCAGCTACGACAAGAAGCTATACCGCAACCTGCCGCAATGGCATATTCCCATCGAACTGCGTCGCCGCATTCCAAACCTGCCCATCATCTGCGACCCCAGTCATATCGGCGGAAAACGCGAGTTGGTTGCCCCGCTTTGCCAGCAGGCTATGGACCTGGGCTTCAATGGTCTGATTGTGGAAAGCCATTGCAACCCGGACTGCGCATGGAGCGATGCCGCCCAACAGGTTACGCCGGATGTATTGGACTACATTCTCAACCTGCTCGTTATCCGCAAGGAGACACAAAGCACCGAAAACCTCAGCGAATTACGCAAGCAGATTGACGAATGCGACAATAACCTTATCCAGGAACTGGCCAAAAGGATGCGCATAGCCCGTGAAATCGGCACCTACAAGAAGGAACATGATATGACGATTCTGCAAACGGGACGCTATAACGAGATTCTCGAAAAACGCGGCTCGCAGGGTTCGCTCTGCGGCATGGATTCCGAGTTTATCAAGAAAGTGTTTGAAGCGATACACGAGGAGAGTGTGAGACAACAAATGGAAATAATCAATAAGTGATAATTTCGTAGATTGAGGGTAGAAGCAAATAGTAAGTGGATTGTAGTTTTGACATACCTTCGGTTTTTATAACAGTCAGAAAATTATGCGAATATTAATACTCGGAGCCGGCAAAATGGGCTCCTTCTTCACAGATATTTTAAGTTTTCAACACGAGACGGCCGTGTTCGACGTCAATCCGCACCAACTGCGTTTCGTCTATAACACCTACCGTTTCACCACGCTGGAAGAAATCAAGGAATTTGAACCGGAACTGGTAATCAATGCCGCTACGGTAAAATATACTCTGGAAGCTTTCCGGCAGGTGTTGCCTGTGCTTCCCAAAGACTGCATCATCAGCGACATCGCTTCGGTAAAGACCGGACTGAAAAAATTCTACGAAGAAAGCGGTTTCCGTTATGTGTCGACACATCCTATGTTCGGCCCTACTTTTGCCAGTCTGAGCAACTTGAATACAGAAAATGCCATCATCATCAGCGAGGGTGACCATTTGGGCAAAATCTTCTTTAAAGATTTATACCAGACCATGAAGCTCAATATCTTTGAGTACACCTTCGACGAGCATGATGAAACGGTGGCCTACTCCTTGTCCATTCCGTTTGTTTCGACTTTCGTGTTTGCAGCAGTCATGAAACATCAGGAAGCTCCGGGAACTACATTCAAGAAACACATGGCCATTGCCAAAGGCCTGTTGAGCGAGGACGATTATCTGTTACAGGAGATTCTGTTCAATCCCCGCACCCCCTCACAAGTAGAGAATATACGTCTGGAACTGAAACAACTACTGGAGATTATCACCAACAAAGATGCGGAAGGAATGAAGAAGTATCTGACGAAGATCAGAGAAAAAATTAAGTAATTAGTGATTAGGGGTTAGTGATTAGTGATTAGTACCATGCGGCATAATAGCGCAGCCTGCTAATCACTAACCCCTAATCGCTAATCACTAACCCCTATTTTTTTTGCAGAGGCTGATTTTATGTGTAACTTTGTGCTCGAATCATGATAGACCAACCCACCATAGACAGAATTCTGGATGCGGCACAAATCGTTGATGTCGTGTCAGACTTCGTCACGCTGCGGAAACGCGGAGTGAACTATGTAGGTCTGTGCCCGTTCCACGACGATAAGACCCCGTCGTTCTACGTATCGCCAGCCAAGGGACTGTGCAAATGCTTTGCCTGTGGCAAGGGCGGCAATGTAGTGCACTTCATCATGGAGCACGAACAGATGTCCTACCCTGAGGCACTGAAATACCTTGCCAAGAAATACGGCATCGAGGTCAAGGAACGGGAGCTGTCCAATGAAGAAAAGCTCGTTCAGAGCGAACGCGAAAGCCTTTTCATCGTCAATCAGTTTGCCCGCGACTATTTCCAGAATATCCTGCATAACCATGTAGACGGACGCAGCATCGGTATGGCTTATTTCCGTAACCGCGGATTCCGGGATGACATCATCGAAAAATTCCAGTTGGGATACTGTACCGAAAGCCATAATGCCATGGCGGAAGAAGCCTTGAAGAAAGGATATAAGAAAGAATTTCTCGTCAAGACCGGACTCTGCTACGAAACGGACGACCACCAACTGCGCGACCGTTTTTGGGGACGCGTAATCTTTCCCGTACATACCTTATCGGGTAAAGTGGTGGCTTTCGGCGGCCGTGTACTTGCCAGTGCCACAAAAGGAGTCAAGGTGAAGTATGTCAACTCTCCCGAATCGGCAATCTATCATAAAAGCAACGAACTGTACGGTATCTATTTCGCCAAGCAGGCTATTGTGAAGCAAGACCGTTGCTTCCTGGTGGAAGGCTATACGGACGTCATATCCATGCACCAGTCCGGTATAGAAAATGTGGTGGCCTCTTCGGGCACTGCGCTGACACCGGGGCAAATCCGTCTGATTCACCGCTTCACCAACAACATGACCGTATTGTACGACGGGGATGCAGCCGGTATCAAGGCTTCTATCCGGGGTATCGACATGCTGCTGGAAGAAGGCATGAACATTAAAGTGTGTCTCCTGCCCGACGGAGACGACCCGGACTCTTTTGCCCGCAAACATAACTCGACCGAGTTCCAGCAATTCATACAGGAGCATGAAACAGACTTTATCCGTTTCAAAACCAACCTGCTGCTGGAAGATGCAGGCAAAGACCCGATTAAACGTGCCGAACTAATCGGTAATCTTGTACAAAGCATCTCGGTCATCCCCGAAGCGATTGTGCGCGATGTGTACATCAAAGAATGCGCCCAGATATTGCGGGTGGAAGACAAACTGTTGGTTTCCGAAGTTGCCAAACGGCGTGAGATGCAGGCTGAAAAGCGTGCCGAACAGGCAGAACGGGAACGTAGAAACGCCGGCAGACAGGCAGAAAGCACACAGAATGTAACAGGTGCCGAAAGTTCGACTCCCGCTGCCCCGACAACGGCAGACGCAACCCCAACTGCCGTCGGAGAAGCTCCCGGGCACAATGCGGATGCACCGTTCCCGCCGGAAGACAGCTATATATCCTTTATTCCGCAAGAAGGAAAAGAAGGGCAGGAATTCTATAAATACGAACGGCTGATTCTTCAAATGATTGTGCGCTATGGCGAAAAAGTGATGTGCAATGTAACCAATGAAGAAGGGCAGGAAATACCGGTGAGCGTAATTGAATATGTCGTCAGCGACCTGAAGCAAGATGAGTTGTCATTCCACAACCCGCTGCACCGCCAAATACTGACCGAAGCCGCCGCGCATATCCATGACGCCGGATTTACAGCCGAACGTTATTTTCTGGCTTATCCGGACCCTGCCATCAGCAAACTGAGCGTGGAACTTATCAGCAACCGTTACCAGCTGAGCAAATACCATTCAAAAAGCCAGAAGATAGTAACCGATGAAGAACGTCTTTACGAGCTGGTTCCGGCATTAATGATAAACTTCAAGTATGCCATTGTCAGCGAAGAGCTAAAGCACATGATGTCTGCCCTGCAAGACCCTGCCATCGCCAACGACGAAGAGAAATGCAACGCCATCATGAAACGCTACAGCGAAATGCGCGAAGTGCAGAGTATTATGGCAAAACGGTTGGGAGACCGGGTGGTGCTCCCCTGACATTAAGAAGTGTGGCGGATGAGGTTCATAAACTCTTCACGCGTCTTGGCCTGATTGAAAGCCCCCGTAAAGTCGGAAGTGGTGGTTATTGAATTCTGCTTCTCCACGCCACGCATCTGCATGCACATGTGTTTCGCCTCTACCACGACCATCACGCCCAAAGGATTCAACGTTTCCTGAATACACTCCTTTATTTGGAGCGTCATACGTTCCTGTACTTGCAAGCGATGAGAGAAGATATCCACCACACGGGCAATCTTGCTCAAACCTGTAATGTAGCCGTTCGGAATATAAGCCACGTGCGCCTTGCCGTAGAAAGGCAGCATATGGTGTTCACAGAGAGAAAAGAAATCAATGTCTTTCACAATCACCATCTGATTATAATCTTCCTTGAACTTGGCAGAGCGGAGTACTTCGTGCGGGTCCATAGAGTACCCCTTAGTCAGTGCCAGCATGGCTTTGGCTACCCGTTCCGGTGTTTTCAGCAACCCTTCACGCTCAGGGTCTTCACCTAACAAAGTCAATATATGATGATAATGTTCTTTCAGTTCGTCCAATGAAGGAGATACGATTTCTTCTTTTCCTAACATGAGAAAGTGAGGGGGATAATTATGAGTTATGAATTAAAGGGGGATATTTATCTGATCTTTCACGATAGACACTTCCTTGAAAGCACCGGTGGCACGCAGTTGGCGCATCATGGCATCCGCTTCCTCGATGCTGCGGAAGTCGCCTGCACGGCACAACCAGCGGGGCGGGTTGAAAGATGTATAAACGGGAAGGTCAGGAAAACGCTCTTTTATATTGGAAGCCACCGAATAGGCTTCATTCTTGGCCTGACGGGTGTTATTTCCGGCATATACCTGTACGCGATAGCCCGAACTTTTAATCACTTTCCGGTCGTCCGAACCGGTAGGGATATACTCCGAACCTATCAGTGCCCCGATACGGGCATCCTGATGAATGGACACTTTACCCTGCCCCGGCACATTACGTTCCAGACTCTTTACGATGTTATTCTGCGCCACAGATATAGCGGCAAAGGCAAAACATGCAATTAAAAGCAAACCGAGTTTCTTCATAAAAGAGTGTTTTATACAGTTTTAAAAACAAGCTTTAAACATGAAGAGTCGGAAGTTGGCCTTCCTTTGGATACGGGCAACTTCCGGCTCTCTGTTATTAATTAAAAGCGTCGATGATACCCTTGAAGTCAGCAACCTTCAAAGCAGCACCACCAATCAGACCACCGTCTACATCAGGATTTGCAAACAGTTCCTTTGCATTGGAAGGCTTGCAGCTACCACCGTAAAGGATAGAGCAGTTTTCAGCAATTTCCTTGCCATACTTCTCGGCAACGGCAGAACGGATGAAAGCATGGATTTCCTGTGCCTGTGCCGGAGTAGCAGTCTTACCTGTACCGATGGCCCAAACCGGTTCGTAAGCCAGGATAATCTTGGAGAAATCTTCGGCAGACAGAGAGAATACAGATGCCAACTGAGCGGCAACCACTTCATTCTGCTTGTTAGCTTCACGTTCTTCCAGCACTTCACCGATACAGAAAATCGGAGTCAGACCGTTGGCCAAAGCCAATTTTACTTTTTCTTCCAGGATTTCCACTGTTTCACCGTAGTAAGCACGACGTTCCGAGTGACCGAGGATTACATACTTGGCACCGGTAGAAGCAACCATAGCGGCTGATACCTCACCTGTATATGCACCAGATTCCTTATCTGCACAGTTTTCTGCACCTACACCGATTTTGGCAGCATCTACCAGCGGAGTAACAGATGCCAGGTGAATAAACGGAGTACAGATGATTACATCACAATTAGGCTTTTCGTTAGCCAACGCTTCATTCAGTTCTTTTGCAAGAGCAATACCCTCCTGAAGGGTTTTGTTCATTTTCCAGTTTCCTGCAACAATGTTTTTTCTCATTTTGTTTTAATTATTAAAAGGGTTAATATATCTGCTATTCAAAGATTTACAATTTGTCATTCTCCCGATTATCCGAGGATTGGGCGGCTTGCCGCTCCCTGCTTTTTCTTTCTCTCCGCTTGATTATCAGAATATCAATGCCGACAACCAGCGTCAAAGGTACGATAAACCACAATAATACGTAACCAATGGTGTGCAATTTATTTTCCTGTTTCTGCTTTCCCAACTCTAATTTATCCAGACTATCGTTCAGTACATATTCATCGGGAAGTTGGTTATCGCTCCATTTATTCAGGATTGTACCGTCTTTTATCAGCAGCAGGCCGGGATTGGAACGGATAATCGTTTTCAGGGTAATATCATCCATCTGGCAGAACGGGTATTCCGCACCGGTTCTTTCACGCCACATCTCAATTTCTTCATCCGGCGAGGAAGTCAGCGCATAAAAACCGTAGCCGTGCTCCACACTGTAATCATAGATTTCATTGATAAGGTCGATATTGCTATCGTCCGCTTCCTCTATCCGGTGGGCTACCAATAAAAAGGTATATCCTTTGTCGGTCAGTACACTGTCGGTTATATCTTCACCCGTGCCCAGGCTTATCATGGAGAAATCATGAATGGGTGGTTCATAGCCTTTTTCTTTCAAAACGGTACGCGTTTCGACAAAAGTCCATGTGCTGTCCGGATAATTATCCAATGTAAACTCCTGTTGCCTGCCGTCTTTCTCCAATACAAAGCGGCTCTCGAATACACTCGGTTTCGCACCTTCGGGAATCTCCATGCCCGCCTTTATATCCGCTCCGATCTTATAAGGGCGGAAGTCCAGTACCGGCAGATATTCCAAGCAATAAAAAGAAAGTGCAAAGACAAACAAAAGCGTGTATAAGGATACCATCCATTCTATTTTCAGCGTAACGAAGCGGAACATGAGTTTCCGCTCCCGGAATACCGCTATCGCCGCAATCAGCAATACGATGTTCTTCCCGAATGTCTGCCAGTTCGTCAACACCCAGGCATCGCCAAAGCATCCGCAATCGGATACGGGATTTGCCAAAGCAAGATACAAGGTCAACGGAGTCATTACGCTCATCAGGAGAAGCGCCAAGGTCGACGCAATCTTCCGGCGTACACCGAAAAAGAGGAAAACTCCTACACAGAACTCTGCAGATGACAGAATGATGGCAAAAAGTAACGGCAGGTATGTAGGAAACCATGAAATTATGCCGAATGCCGCCAGATAATCCTGAATCTTATAAAATGAACCGAGCGGATCGACAGCCTTCACAAATCCGGAGAAGATAAACAACGTTGCCAGCAAAAAGCGGCAGGTATTTACCCAGACGAGCTTTATAATATGTTTTTTCTCAGTCTCCAAACTCTATCTTAATCAAACCAAATACGGAATAATTAATCATGTCCATATAGTTGGCATCGACACCTTCCGAAACCAGTGTTTGGCCGGACAGACTTTCAATTTGCTTTGTACGGTATATCTTCATCAATATCAAGTCCGTATACGAACTGATACGCATACTGCGCCAAGCCTCATCGTAATCGTGGTTCTTGGCAAGCATCAATTCCAGCGATTCTTTCGCATATTTGTCATACAGAACCATTGCCTCTTCGTTCGTCATATCCGCAGATTCGGCATATCCCAACTCCAGTTGTATCAAACCGATAATACCGTAGTTGACAATCGCAATGAACTCCGAACGGATACCTTCGTCCACCAAAGTCACGCCTTTAGTCTCAATGCTCCGAATACGATTGGCCTTAATGAATATCTGGTCGGTTACGGAAGCCGGACGAAGAATACGCCATGCAGGACCGTAATCATGAAGTTTCTTGGAGAACAGGTCACGGCAAATGGCGATGACATGCTCAAATTGTTGCTTGGTATCTTTCATATCCTTACAAATAGGCTGCAAATTTAGGAATAATTAAAGAGAAAAGAAAAGAGGGCACTCTAAATTATATTAAAGTGCCCTCTCCTATAGAGATTGTTTACGTTTAGAGAGTATTTCCGTTTTATGAGCAACGCAATACCTGTCCCGGGCGGAGAATTGTTCTCCGGGTAATGCGGTTCAGCTTGCAAAGCTTGTCGATGCTTGTACCCTGACGGGATGCAATCTTGGATAAAGTATCGCCTTTCTTCACCTTATAGAACAGACCTTCACCCGATGCCATACTGCGAGCTGTACCGGAAGTGCCTTTGGTCTTACGGAACGTATAAGAATCGGCAACAATATCCTGCTTTTCAAAATCGAACATCAATGCAGGGTTAATAGGAATTCCCAGGAAACGGGTTTCAAAGTGCAGGTGAGAGCCGGTAGAACGTCCGGTATTACCGCCCAGTGCAATAGGCTCACCGGCCTTTACCAACTGGTTTATATCAACCAATTGCTTGGACAAATGCCCATAGACCGTTTCCAAACCGTTATCATGACGGATAACGACATATTTACCATATCCGCGACGGCCCTGATTCTTAACGATACGTACCTTACCGTCAAACGCGGCACGGATTGTATCGCCTACATATACTTTAATATCCAAACCGTAATGCGCTCTTCTTCTGCGAGGGCGATAACCGAATACATCGGTAATACGGGTATGTTCGGTAGGCATGCAAAAGCCTTTCAAATCAAAAGTATAACTTTCCGGCACGATAGCATTGCCATAAGCCTGCACAAATTCATTGTTCCAACTCGGATACAAATCCAATCCCGGATACAAAGACTGTTCCGCACGGATTTGTTTCTGCAAAGCCAATGAATCTACGCTTTTAAGTTTTCTGTCAATGGGAGCTTGGCGGGCAATCAGGTCCTGCGAGAAAGAGTTCAGGCTGACCATTGCCGTTGCTGCTAATAAAGCCGTTCTAATCCAATTAAAATTCATTCCGTTTCGTCATTCATTTCGATATCCGCAGAGCATATCCGGTGAATCAACCGCACCCTGTTTTACGCGAATATCCAGATTATTTTCAAAAATTCTTCCAAAGGTAACATTTCTCTCTGAAAAGGCGTTTGTGTCGTTAACTATTTTTTTGAAGTCACAAAAGTAAAAGCCACGAATAATAGCTAATAAACGACTAACAACAAGCCAATTACACCACAAACATGTTTAACAACATAAACGCACAAATAAAGCGTATGTTTAACCGTTTTTCAGCTTATGGCCGCCCAATTAACGTTTGTCTTTCGCAAGGCTTTCAACTGTCGCCACAATATTTCATTTTCAGGAAGGGAGCCATTCGGGTCCTTATCGACAATGGTCTGGGCTACTTCACGGACGTATTGCAGAAGTTGTCCGTCGCGGGCTATATCCGCTATTTTCAAATCAAAAGCAATGCCGCTCTGCTGGGTTCCTTCCAAATCACCCGGCCCGCGAAGTTTCAAATCAGCTTCGGCTATCTCGAAACCATCGTTCGTACGTACCATAATCTCCAGACGTTTCCGGGTATCTTCCGCCAATTTATAACCGGTCACCAGAATACAATAAGACTGGTCGGCTCCGCGCCCTACACGACCACGGAGCTGATGAAGCTGGGAAAGTCCGAAACGTTCGGCATTCTCTATTATCATCACGGAAGCGTTAGGTACATTCACACCGACTTCAATAACCGTGGTGGCAACCATTATCTGCGCCTCGCCGGAAACGAACAACTGCATTTGCGCATCCTTTTCGGCAGGTTTCATTTTCCCGTGCACCTTGCAAACCCTACAATCGGGAAACTCCTCACAGATATGCAGATAGCCTTCTTCCAGGTTCTTGAGGTCAATCTTTTCGCTCTCCTTGATTAAAGGATAAACGATATAGACCTGACGTCCTTCGTCAATCTGTTTGCGCACGGAACGATACAGGCTTACGCGATGGCTGTCGAACTGATGAATGGTGGCAATCGGCTTCCTTCCCGGCGGAAGCTCATCAATGACCGATACATCCAGATCGCCATAAAGCGTCATTGCCAGAGTCCGCGGTATGGGAGTCGCGGTCATGACCAAAATATGAGGCGGCTGTACGCTTTTTGTCCACAAACGGGCACGCTGGGCTACGCCGAAACGGTGCTGCTCGTCGATGACAACCAGTCCCAATGATGCAAAGTTCACGGTATCTTCAATGACGGCGTGCGTACCGATAAGTATCTGTACATCTCCTGTCAGCAGGCCGGAAAGAATGGCCTCCCTCCGTTTGCCTTTGACTGAACCGGTCAACAGTTCAACCCGTACATCCATTCCGTACAATAGTTCGCGAATCGTTTCGTAATGTTGGTTTGCCAATATTTCGGTAGGCGCCATCATACATGCCTGATAACCGTTATCAAGCGCAATCAGCATACTCATCAACGCCACCAATGTCTTTCCGCTCCCCACATCTCCCTGCAAAAGACGGTTCATCTGCCTGCCCGCACCCAAGTCCCGGCGTATCTCCTTCAACACGCGTTTCTGAGCGTTCGTCAACTCAAAAGGAAGATTGCGGGAATAAAAGCCATTGAATATATCCCCCACTTTCTCAAAAACATACCCCCGGTATTTGCGCTGCCTGTCTTTGGCATAACGCAGTATGTTCAACTGGACATAGAACAGTTCCTCGAATTTCAGGCGGTACTCCGCTTTTCGCAGCACATCCGGACCGGACGGGAAATGGATATTCATCAAAGCATCCGTCAGCGGCATCAGATGGTGCTCTGCCAGCAGGGCGGGAGAAAGCGTTTCGGGCAGAGGTTCGTTCAACTGTCCGACGAGGCTTTTCATCATCTTCTCGATGGCGTGCGAGTTGAGCGAGCTTCGCTTCATCTTCTCCGTCGTATTGTAATAGGGCTGCAACCCCATGGCAGAGAGCTTCAGTTCGGAAGCCGGGTCTATGTCCGGATGCGCAATGTTTATCCTGCCGTTAAACACCGTAGGCTTGCCGAATACGATATATTCCTGATGAACCTTGTACTTTCCTATCAGATATTTGATGCCTTGAAACCAAATCAGGTCGACTATCCCCGTACCGTCCGAGAAGTGAGCTATCAGCCGCCGTTGTCGTCCTTCACCCGCCGTTTCAAAGCCTAAGATTTCACCTTTCAACTGGATATAAGGCATCGCACCGTCTATTTCACGGATGCGATAGATGCGGCTGCGGTCTACGTATTTATAAGGAAAATAATACAATAAATCATGGAAGGAAAAAATGCCCAATTCCTTATTGAGCACCGAAGCACGCTGCGGCCCGACGCCCGACAGATATTTTATGTCACGCGTAGTTAAATCGAACATGAGTCCAAAAGGGCGGCAGCTATTTTCAAATCAAAGGGAGTGGTTATCTTTATGTTTTCCCGGTTACCTTCCGTCAGATAAACGGGCTTGCCCAATGCCTCGACCACCGAGGCATCATCCGTAAAATGCGAAGTATAAGGCTGCTCATAAGCCTGTTTCAGCAAATCCGCATCAAACACCTGCGGAGTCTGTACCAGCTTGTATGCGTCGCGGCTGACAGTTTCACTTCCTTCGCCAACCAAATGACGCACCGTCTCCACCACATCCGTCACAGGAATCACCGCCTGCTTCCCGGCAGCCAGGGAGTAACAACGGGCTATAACCTCCTGAGCCACAAAAGGGCGTACCCCGTCATGCACTCCGACCAAACCCGGTGTTGTAACAAATGCCAGTCCGTTCTTCACCGAATGGAAGCGTGTTTCTCCGCCGTCTGCGATTTGATGAGGGATTGAAAAACCATGTTTCCGGCACAACTCATTCCAGTAAGCCTGCTGGTTGCATGGAAGCACCAATATTATCCGTATCTCCGGGCTATACGCATAAAAGGCCTCTATGGTACGCATCAATACAGGCTTTCCCCCTATCGGAAGAAATTGTTTGGGAAGTTCGCATCCCATGCGCAAACCTTTACCGCCGGCTACAATCAGAACATACTTCATTGGATTCACACAGCCTCTTCATAATTTACAATCAGACAATCATCGCCTCTTTCAATTCGGCAACTTTATCCTTGCCCTGCAGCAATTCCACCACCGCCAAAGCAAACTCCATGGCAGCGCCCGGACCTTTTCCTGTAATGACATTGCCGTCTTTTTCCACCATCGCTCCAGTGCAGTCGGCACCCTCCAGATATTGTTCAAAACCCGGATAGCAAGTAGCTTTCTTACCTTTCAACAGTCCCAGTTTGCCGAGCACCATAGGAGCGGCGCAAATGGCTGCAATCGGTTTGTTTTCTTCGGCAAAGCGTAAAATCAGTCTGCGCAAGTCATCGCACTTCTCCAAAGTGGCCGCACCCGGCATACCGCCCGGAAGCAATATCAAATCAGCGTCGAAAAAGTCACAGTTCACGATATTCTTGTCACAAAGCACCGGTACGCCATGAGCGCCCTTCACAATCTCGTCAGGAGTAACCGTAATCATTTCCACATTCAACCCCGCACGTCTCATTACATCGACCGAAGTGAAAGCCTCTATTTCTTCAAAACCGTCTGCAAAAAACACATAAACTGTACCCATAATAGTTTCTCCTCTTATTTTAGATTAAAATAATATGTAATCGTCCCTGTCTGGTTACTCAATCCGCTTACCGTATTGAACCTCGCTTTCTTCGCCGCGTCTTCGGCAGCTTTCCGCAAGGCGGGGTTTACGGTATTCGTCTGGCGGTTGATGCTGGTGCCGATAACCTGTCCGGCAGGATTTACGGTAATGGTAACCACCACTTTTCCCTCATCCTGCACATTATATACGGGACGCGGCAATCCGCCCTCGCCTATGGAGCGTCCGCCAAGGTTAAAGGTCCCGTATCCGCCGGTCCCGGCAGTTGCCCCTTCCGAAGAGTTTCCCGTAGGACTTCCCTGCACACCGGTTCCTTCCGTAGCACCCTTGCTGCCCATTTGCGCACCTTTGCCGAAAGCTCCCGCTACACGTTTGCGGGCAGCTTCTTCGGCTGCCTTCCGTTCACGCTCCGCTTTTTCCGCAGCCAGCTTACGCGCCTCTTCGGCTTTCTCGGCAGCGCTCTTTTCGGGTTTCTTCACCTCTTTCTTCTTTTCTTCCGCCTTAGGCTTTATGGCAACGGTTTCTTCATCTTCCTGCGTCAGCATCTCCTGCTCCGCCTCTTCCGGCATTTCCGGAGCGGCCTCTTCCGGCATCGTCTCCACTTCAACCAAAGAAGGGTCGGCAGCCCCCCACGCATCGGGCGTTTCTCCCATCATCACGGGCACACCGCCTTCCTTCGACTGTTCGGGCAAGGTAAATCCCACCAGTATCAAAAGGGCAATGACAACAACGTGCACCAACAGCGCACCTGCCAATCCTATATATTTTCCTTTCTTCTTCCGATTCACCGTTCCGATTTACGATTTAGCTATTTACGGTTGACACCGTTTACTTATTCTCAGGCGGGCGTGTAGCCAGCACCATCTTGAAATGATTCTCATTAGCGATATTCAGCACCTTCACAATTTCCCGATAGGGGACGGACTCATCGGCATACAATGCCACATACATTTCGGGCTCTTTCGCTGCGCACGATTGCAGAAAAGGAGTCAGCTCGTCCAAAGCCAGCGCCTGTTCCTTATCATTACCGAAAGCGGCATAGTAGTTCAAGTCCTTATCAATGATAACCCTTGTCAGCGGCTTGGCGGATGTCTGCTGTTTTCCCTGCGGAAGCAATACCTTGATTGCATTCGGTGATACTACCGTAGAAGTAATCATAAAGAAAATCAACAGCAGGAATATAACATCCGTCATGGACGCCATACTGAAATTGGGTGATATTTTTGCTCTACGTTGTAACACGGTCGTTGTTTCTGATTTATGAATTATGATTTACTTGGCAGGCTCGTTCAGCAAGTCCATGAAAGCCATTGTCTTGGCTTCCATTTTATTTACCACACCGTCCACCAGCGTCACCAGGTAATTGTAGGCGAACATGGCGATGATGCCCACAATCAGACCGCCTACCGTAGTAATCATAGCCTCGTATATACCGCCGGAAAGCAGGGTGATGTCGATATTGTTACCGGCATTCGCCATTTCAAAGAAAGCACGCACCATACCGGTCACCGTACCCAGGAAACCAATCATCGGAGCGCCGCCCGAAATGGTAGCCATGATGGTCAGCCCCTTTTCCAGTTTCGCCACTTCGATGTTGCCGACATTCTCTATGGCTGCCTGCACATCATTCACCGGGCGTCCCAACCGGCTGATACCTTTCTCTATCATCCGTGCCGAAGGCGTATCCACACTGCGGCAATAGGCAATGGCGGCCTTAATCTCACCACCCAGAATATAATCCTTGATCTTATCCATAAACATAGGGTCTTCCTTGCCCGCCTTACGGATAACGTAATTGCGCTCAAACAGAATATAGAAGCACACTACGGAGAGTACTCCGAGCACTACCATAATCCAACCACCCTTGACAGCCATGCTCCACAGGTTCATTTCATCGGGAGCGGCAATGGGAGTAAGTACCGGATTGGCGCCGGCAACAGAATCGGCCAACGCCGGAGCCACTTGGGCCAATAACAACATAAGATTCATCAGCGGAGACAGTTTTTATATTCCTGAATGGTACGTTCCAATCCCAGATACAAAGCATCGCTAATCAGCGCATGACCGATAGAGACCTCATCCAGCCAGGGTATGTTTTTATAGAAATAATTCAGATTTTCCAGACTCAGGTCATGGCCTGCATTCAGTCCCAGTCCCAGGCTGCGCGCCGTTCTGGCTGCTTCCACAAAAGGAGCTACCGCAGCTTCCGGATTTTTAGGGAATGCCGTAGCATAGGGTTCGGTATAGAGTTCCACCCGGTCGGCACCGGCTTTGGCGGCATACTCTATCATCTCTGCATCGGTAGACACGAATACCGACGTACGGATACCGGCGGTATTGAACGCTTCCAGCACTTCGGTCAGAAACTCCAGATTGGCTTTCGTGTCCCAGCCGGAGTTGGAAGTCAACTGAGTGGGGCTATCCGGAACCAACGTTACCTGATGCGGTTTCACTTTCAGCACCAAGTCGATAAATTCGGGTGCGGGATATCCCTCTATATTAAACTCCGTGCGCAACAACGGACGCAGGTCGTAAACATCGCTCTTACGGATATGTCTTTCATCGGGACGCGGATGCACCGTTATACCGTCGGCTCCAAAACTCTCGCAATCCAACGCCACTTTTACAACATTAGGCACATTTCCTCCGCGTGCGTTACGCAATGTCGCTACTTTATTAATATTTACACTTAATCTAGTCATAATTCGGCTTATAGTTTGGGGCAAAAGTACAAATAATAGCAATATGTTGGCAGCATTCTGAGAAAAAAACTATTTTTGCATCTTACAAAAACAGAAAACAATTATGAAATTTGCCATATTCGGAAATACCTACCAGGCGAAAAAGTCATCGCATGCCGAAAATCTTTTCCGCCTGCTGGCTCAGCATCAGGCACAACTCTGTGTCTGCCGCGAGTTCTATAATTTCCTGACTTCCGACCTACACCTCAACATTCCGCCCGCCGAATTGTTCGACGGTGACGATTTCCGCGCCGATATGGTTATCAGCATCGGCGGTGACGGCACGTTTTTGAAAGCTGCCAGCCGTGTAGGCAAGAAAAACATTCCTATTCTGGGCATCAATACGGGACGCCTCGGCTTTCTGGCCGACATATCGCCCGAAGAAATGGAAGAAACGATTGACGAAATCTACAACAACCACTATAAAGTAGAGGAACGCAGCGTATTACAGTTGAAGTGCGATGATGAAAAACTGATGGAATATCCG
>NZ_JBCODG010000027.1:0-35713 GCF_040928965.1 Bacteroides sp. 2201st1_D9_2201SCRN_220225
GCTCATTAACACCATAAACTAAGTAAAGGAGCCATAAAGACAGGGGTAATCTTTATCTTTTCATAGAGGAAAGATAATACAAACTGGGAGCAGAATAAAACGAATGCATTCATTTTATTCTGCCAAAGTACAACTTATCTTCATTGTATCTTGAAAGACAACGCAAAACAAAATAAATCTATGGTTTTGGAATACAAAATAAAAAAAGATGCCGCTAAATTTCGTTGATAGCTATAAAAAACTTACTTTTGCGGGTCGAATTAGCTATTAATGAATAATAACAAAAAGAATATATAAGAAATGGCAGAACAAAAAAAGACGAACGAAGCCTTAAACGTGGAAGACGCACTTACACAATCAGAGGCATTTCTCATCAAAAACAAAAAGACAATTATCGGTGCTATTTTAGCTATAATCATCATTATAGCAGGTATAGTAATGTACAAGAACCTCTATGCAGCACCTCGTGAGGAAAAAGCACAGGCAGCCCTTTTTAAAGGACAAGAATATTTTGAAGCTGATGCTTTTGCAGAAGCCCTGAACGGCGATAGCATCGGTTACGTAGGTTTCATCAAGATAGCCGACCAATACAGCGGTACAGATGCAGCCAATCTTGCCAAGGCATATGCTGGTCTTTGCTATGCACATCTTGGCAAATTCGATGAAGCCGTAAAAGCATTGGAGAGCTTTGACGGAGATGACCAAATGGTAGCTCCTGCAATGAAAGGCGCTATGGGTAATTGCTACGCTCAACTCGGTCAACTCGATAAGGCATCTTCCATGTTGCTGAAAGCAGCTGATGAAGCAGATAATAATACACTTAGCCCTATCTATCTGAAGCAAGCCGGAGAAATTCTGGTTAAGCAGGGTAAGTATGACGATGCCATCAAAGCATATACTTCTATTAAGGATAAATACTTCCGTTCATATCAAGCTATGGACATTGATAAATACATCGAACAAGCTAAGCTCTTAAAGAAGTAATTCATACCTTATTTATAAGATATTTCGAGCACGGATTACACGGATATACACGGAAGTCAAAACCGTGAGTGCCGTGTAATCCGTGCTCTTCATTTATACGTTCCAATTTATTTAATTTTTAATCTTTAATTTATTATGGCTACAGCTTATCACAACCTTTCGGATTATGATTTCAACTCAGTGCCTAGTGCAGAGAATATGAAATTCGGTATTGTAGTATCCGAATGGAATTACAATATCACCGGCGCTCTTTTAAAAGGAGCAGTTGACACCTTAAAAAAACACGGAGCTAAAGACGAAAATATCATGGTAAAAACCGTTCCCGGAAGTTTTGAACTAACTTTCGGTGCCAATCAACTTATAGAATACAGCGAAGTTGATGCTGTAATTGCAATTGGTTGCGTAGTTCGTGGAGAAACACCGCATTTTGATTACGTTTGCATGGGTGCAACTCAAGGCATCACTCAATTAAATGCAAGTGGCGATGTTCCAGTAATTTACGGATTAATTACCACCAATACAATGGAGCAAGCGGAGGATCGCGCAGGCGGCAAGCTGGGTAATAAAGGTGATGAATGTGCAATTACTGCAATAAAAATGATAGATTTTGCTTGGAGTTTACAAAAATAGTTGTACCTTTGCATCGCAATTGAGAAACAAAGCTGCTTAAAGAGAGATTTAAAGTAGTTCTCAACAGCAAAAGGGCAAATACCAGAGTGGCCAAATGGGGCAGACTGTAAATCTGCTGGCTTACGCCTTCGGTGGTTCGAATCCATCTTTGCCCACAACTCCGGTTTTCTTGCTGTTATAGCTCAGCGGTAGAGCACTTCCTTGGTAAGGAAGAGGTCCCGGGTTCAAGTCCCGGTAACAGCTCATAAAATGTAAAAGCTGATTATTAATCAAATAAATAACAAGTAAAGCTATGGCTAAAGAGAAATTCGAACGTACCAAACCGCACGTAAACATTGGTACAATTGGTCACGTAGACCACGGTAAAACCACGTTGACTGCTGCTATCACTACAGTATTAGGCAAGAAAGGTTTTTCTGAAGTAAAATCATTCGATCAGATTGACAACGCTCCTGAAGAAAAGGAAAGAGGTATTACTATCAATACTTCGCACGTTGAGTATGAAACAGCTAATCGTCACTATGCTCACGTAGACTGTCCGGGTCACGCCGACTACGTTAAGAACATGGTAACAGGTGCTGCTCAGATGGATGGTGCTATCATCGTGGTTGCTGCAACCGATGGTCCGATGCCTCAAACTCGTGAACACATTCTGTTGGCTCGTCAGGTAAACGTTCCCAGACTGGTTGTGTTTATGAACAAGTGCGATATGGTAGATGACCCTGAAATGCTGGAACTTGTTGAAATGGAAATGCGTGAACTGCTTTCAGCTTACGAATTCGATGGCGACAACACTCCTTTCATCCAGGGTTCTGCTCTTGGTGCATTGAACGGTGTTGAAAAGTGGGAAGAAAAAGTAATGGAATTGATGGATGCTTGCGACAATTGGATTCCATTGCCTCCGCGTGATATTGATAAACCGTTCCTGATGCCGGTTGAAGACGTATTCTCAATTACTGGTCGTGGTACTGTAGCTACAGGTCGTATCGAAGCTGGTGTTATCCATGTAGGTGACGAAGTTGAAATCCTCGGTTTGGGTGAAGACAAGAAGTCTGTTGTAACTGGTGTTGAAATGTTCCGCAAATTGCTGGATCAGGGTGAAGCCGGTGATAATGTAGGTTTGTTGCTCCGTGGTATCGATAAGAACGAAATCAAACGTGGTATGGTTCTTTGTAAGCCGGGTCAGATTAAACCTCACTCTAAGTTCAAAGCTTCTATCTATGTTTTGAAGAAAGAAGAAGGTGGTCGTCACACTCCGTTCCACAACAAATACCGTCCTCAGTTCTATCTGCGTACTATGGACTGTACAGGTGAAATTTCTCTTCCGGAAGGAACTGAAATGGTAATGCCTGGCGATAACGTAGAAATTACTGTAGAACTGATCTATCCGGTAGCATTGAACGTAGGTTTGCGTTTCGCTATCCGTGAGGGTGGTCGTACAGTAGGTTCTGGTCAGATTACTGAAATTCTCGACTAATAACCAAATATCTTAATCAGTTCCCGGTATTTACTGGGAACTGATTATGTTCACACGGGAGTAGCTCAGTTGGTAGAGCACCGGTCTCCAAAACCGGGTGTCGGGAGTTCGAGCCTCTCCTCCCGTGCTAATATTTTTGAAATGAAGAAGATAGTAGCTTATTTTAAAGAAACTTACGACGAGCTTGTTCATAAAGTGTCGTGGCCTACGTATTCTGAACTTACTAACAGTGCAGTAGTTGTTTTATATGCTTCCCTGCTTATTGCACTGGTGGTATTTGCGATGGACTTCTGTTTCCAGCATTTAATGGAATTTGTTTATCCACATTAAAAAAGAAGGAGAAATGTCTGAGATTGAAAAGAAATGGTACGTTTTGCGTGCTATTAGCGGTAAAGAAACTAAGGTAAAGGAATATCTTGAAGCTGATATCAAAAACAGCGACCTTGGTGATTATGTGTCTCAGGTATTGATTCCTACCGAAAAGGTATATCAGGTTCGCAATGGTAAGAAAATTGTGAAAGAGAGAAGTTATCTCCCTGGTTACGTTTTGGTGGAGGCTGCTCTGGTTGGTGAGGTCGCTCACCATCTGAGAAATACTCCTAATGTGATAGGATTCTTGGGTGGATCGGAAAAACCCGTTCCTCTGAGACAGTCGGAAGTGAATCGTATACTTGGTACAGTTGACGAATTGCAGGATGCCGGTGAAGAATTGAATATCCCGTATGTAGTCGGCGAGACTGTAAAAGTGAATTACGGTCCGTTCAGTGGCTTTAGCGGAATCATTGAAGAAGTGAATACCGAGAAGAAGAAACTGAAGGTCATGGTAAAGATATTCGGACGGAAGACTCCGCTCGAATTGGGCTTTATGCAAGTAGAAAAAGAATAGGACAGGTGTTACGCTGTAATATTCTTCATTAATGTTTATATATAAATCAATTAAAAAATGGCTAAAGAAGTTGCTGGACTAATCAAATTACAGATTAAAGGAGGCGCGGCAAATCCATCACCTCCCGTTGGACCTGCTCTGGGTTCTAAGGGAATCAACATCATGGAGTTTTGCAAGCAATTCAACGCCAGAACCCAAGACAAAGCAGGAAAAATTCTTCCTGTGATTATCACTTACTACGCAGACAAGTCTTTCGATTTTGTAATCAAGACTCCTCCCGTTGCTATTCAATTACTTGAAGTAGCTAAGGTAAAGAGTGGTTCTGCTGAGCCTAACCGTAAGAAAGTTGCCGAGATTACTTGGGAACAGGTTCGTACGATTGCTCAGGACAAGATGGTTGACTTAAACTGTTTCACTGTAGAAGCTGCCATGAAGATGGTTGCCGGTACAGCTCGTAGTATGGGTATCGCTGTAAAAGGGGAGTTCCCGGTTAATAACTAATAAACTTCAATTAGAATGAGTAAACTGACAAAAAATCAAAAGTTGGCTGCAGAAAAAATTGAAGCAGGGAAAGCATACTCTCTCAAAGAAGCTGCTCAATTGGTAAAGGAAATTACTTTTACTAAGTTCGACGCTTCTCTGGATATCGACGTACGTTTGGGCGTTGACCCGCGTAAGGCTAACCAGATGGTGAGAGGTGTTGTATCACTTCCTCACGGTACTGGTAAAGTTACACGCGTTTTGGTGCTTTGTACACCGGATGCTGAAGCTGCTGCAAAAGAAGCCGGAGCTGACTATGTTGGTCTTGACGAATATATTGAAAAGATCAAAGGTGGATGGACTGATATTGATGTAATCATCACTATGCCGTCTATCATGGGTAAGATTGGTGCGCTCGGTCGTGTACTCGGTCCTCGTGGATTGATGCCGAATCCGAAGAGTGGCACTGTGACTATGGATGTTGCTAAAGCTGTAAAAGAAGTAAAACAAGGTAAAATCGACTTTAAAGTTGACAAGAGCGGTATCGTTCATACTTCTATCGGTAAAGTTTCATTTAGTGCTGATCAAATTCGCGACAATGCGAAAGAATTCATCTCTACTTTGAATAAATTGAAACCGACCGCAGCCAAGGGTACATATATCAAGAGTATTTATCTTTCTAGCACGATGAGTGCGGGTATCAAGATTGACCCGAAATCTGTAGAAGAAATCTAATAAAACGGAGTAATAATGAGAAAGGAAGATAAAAGTACGATTATTGAGCAGATTGCTGCTACAGTTAAGGAATACGGTCACTTCTATTTGATAGATACCACTGCTATGAACGCTGCTGATACAAGCGCGTTGAGAGCTTTGTGTTTCAAGGCTGACATCAAATTGATGGTAGTTAAGAATACATTGCTTCATAAAGCATTGGAAAGCTTGGAAGAGGATTATTCTCCGCTTTACGGTTGCATGAAAGGTACGACTGCTGTAATGTTTTGCAATACAGCGAATGCACCTGCGAAACTGCTGAAAGATAAAGCAAAGAACGGTATTCCCGGACTGAAAGCTGCATATGCAGAAGAAAGCTTCTATGTTGGTGCTGACCAGTTGGATGCTCTCGTAAGTATCAAGAGTAAGAATGAAGTTATTGCCGAAATCGTTGCCTTGCTGCAATCACCGGCCAAGAATGTTATTTCTGCTCTGCAATCAGGTGGTAACACCATTCACGGAGTTCTCAAGACTCTCGGTGAACGTCCCGAAGCGTAACTTCGGAAACAAAAAAACATCAATTTATTTTAGTAATTAAACAATTAAAATCATACAAAAATGGCAGATTTGAAAGCTTTTGCAGAACAATTAGTTAACTTGACAGTAAAAGAAGTTAATGAACTTGCAACTATCCTGAAAGAAGAATACGGTATTGAACCTGCTGCTGCAGCTGTTGCTGTTGCTGCTGGCCCTGCAGCTGGTGGTGCTGCTGCCGCTGAAGAAAAAACTTCTTTCGATGTAGTATTGAAGAGCGCTGGCTCAGCTAAACTTCAAGTAGTTAAAGCCGTTAAGGAAGCTTGCGGTCTTGGTTTGAAGGAAGCTAAAGACATGGTAGACGGTGCTCCTAGCGTAGTAAAAGAAGGTTTGGCTAAAGACGAAGCAGAATCATTGAAGAAAACATTGGAAGAAGCTGGAGCTGAAGTTGAACTTAAATAACATTAGCCTGTAAATCAGGTAATTCGGTAAGGAACCCTTCGTGAAAAGGGTTCTTTACCTTTTTGTGTATATATTTAAAATTAAGTTCTACAAATCCATTAACAGATGTCTTCAAATACTGTAAATCAAAGAGTTAATTTTGCTTCGACTAAGAATCCGCTGGAATATCCGGATTTCCTGGAAGTACAATTGAAGTCATTCAAAGACTTTTTACAACTGGATACCCCACCCGAGAAACGTAAGAACGAGGGACTGTATAAAGTATTTGCTGAAAACTTCCCCATTGCCGATACAAGAAATAATTTTGTTCTTGAGTTTTTGGACTACTATATTGATCCGCCGCGCTATACCATAGACGAATGTATAGAGCGAGGGCTTACTTATAGCGTACCCTTAAAGGCAAAATTGAAATTATATTGTACCGACCCTGACCACGAAGATTTTGATACGGTTATTCAGGATGTATTCCTGGGCCCGATTCCTTATATGACGGATAAGGCTACATTCGTTATCAATGGTGCGGAACGTGTTGTTGTGTCGCAGCTTCATCGTTCACCGGGCGTATTCTTCGGTCAAAGCGTGCATGCCAACGGTACTAAGTTGTACTCAGCCCGTATCATCCCGTTCAAAGGATCTTGGATTGAGTTTGCTACTGACATCAACAATGTCATGTATGCCTATATCGACCGTAAGAAGAAGTTACCGGTAACCACCTTGCTGAGAGCTATCGGTTTTGAGAATGATAAGGACATTCTTGAAATCTTCAATCTGGCGGAAGACGTGAAAGTGAATAAGACGAACCTCAAGAAGATTGTAGGTCGTAAGTTGGCAGCACGTGTATTGAAAACATGGATTGAGGATTTTGTAGACGAAGATACCGGTGAAGTTGTTTCTATTGAGCGTAACGAAGTGGTTATCGACCGTGAAACTATAATCGAGCCGGAACATATTGACATTATATTAGAGTCAGGCGTTCAGAATATCCTTGTACATAAGGAAGAACCGAACCAGTCTGACTACTCTATCATATATAACACTCTGCAGAAGGACCCCAGTAATTCGGAAAAAGAAGCAGTGCTTTATATCTATCGTCAGTTGCGTAATGCAGATCCTGCCGATGATGCCAGCGCGCGTGAGGTTATTAATAACCTGTTCTTCTCAGAAAAGAGATACGACTTGGGTGATGTAGGTCGTTATCGTATCAACAGAAAGTTGAATTTGACGACTGACATGGATGTCCGTGTACTCACCAAGGAAGATATCATTGAGATTATCAAGTATCTGATTGAGTTGATAAACTCAAAAGCAGATGTTGATGATATTGACCACTTGAGCAACCGTCGTGTACGTACGGTAGGCGAACAGTTGTCAAACCAGTTTGCTATCGGTTTGGCACGTATGTCCCGTACTATCCGCGAGCGTATGAATGTTCGTGACAATGAAGTCTTTACTCCGATCGATTTGATTAACGCCAAGACTATTTCTTCCGTTATCAATTCTTTCTTCGGAACAAATGCCTTGTCACAATTCATGGACCAGACCAACCCGCTTGCCGAAATCACTCACAAGCGCCGTATGTCAGCTTTGGGTCCCGGTGGTTTGTCACGTGAACGTGCCGGTTTTGAGGTGCGTGACGTACACTATACTCACTACGGTCGTCTTTGTCCGATTGAAACGCCTGAAGGTCCGAACATTGGTTTGATATCTTCACTTTGTGTGTTTGCTAAAATCAATCAGCTTGGTTTTATTGAGACACCGTACCGCAAGGTGGCTAACGGAAAGGTAGACCTTTCAGATGAAGGTTTGGTTTACCTTACAGCCGAAGAAGAAGAAGAGAAGATTATCGCTCAGGGTAATGCACCTTTGAATGAAGACGGAACTTTCGTCCGCGACAAAGTAAAATCCCGTCAGGATGCCGATTATCCGGTTGTAGCTCCTGATGAGGTAGAGCTGATGGACGTATCGCCACAGCAGATTGCCTCTATTGCAGCATCTCTGATTCCGTTCTTGGAACATGACGATGCTAACCGTGCGTTGATGGGATCGAACATGATGCGCCAGGCAGTTCCTTTGTTGAAGAGTGAAGCTCCGATTGTAGGTACAGGTATCGAACGTCAGCTTGCACGTGACTCTCGTACGCAGATTACTGCTGAGGGCGAAGGTGTGGTTGACTTTGTAGATGCTACGACTATCCGCATTCTGTACGATCGTACGGAAGAGGAAGAGTTTGTAAGCTTCGAATCTGCACTGAAAGAATATACTATTCCCAAATGGCGTCGTACCAACCAGAACATGACGATTGACCTTCGTCCTATTTGCGAGAAAGGTCAGCGTGTGACGAAGGGACAAATCCTTACCGAGGGTTACTCGACCGAACAGGGCGAGCTCGCTTTGGGTAAGAACCTGTTGGTTGCCTACATGCCTTGGAAGGGATACAACTATGAGGACGCTATCGTATTGAACGAACGTGTGGTTCGCGAAGACCTTTTGACTTCCGTACACGTAGAGGAATACTCTTTGGAAGTTCGTGAAACGAAGCGCGGTATGGAAGAGTTGACTTCCGATATTCCTAATGTAAGTGAAGAGGCTACCAAAGACCTTGACGAGAATGGTATTGTGCGTGTAGGTGCCCGTATCGAGCCGGGTGATATTTTGATTGGTAAGATTACTCCGAAAGGCGAGTCTGACCCTTCTCCGGAAGAAAAGTTGCTTCGTGCCATATTCGGTGATAAGGCTGGTGATGTGAAAGATGCGTCTTTGAAGGCATCTCCTTCTTTGAAAGGTGTGATTATCGGTAAACGTCTGTTCTCCCGCGTTATCAAGACTCGTAGTTCTAAATTGGCCGACAAGGCATTGTTGCCGAAGATTGATGATGAGTTCGATAGCAAGGTGGCTGATTTGAAGAAAATATTGGTAAATAAGCTTTTGAAGCTCACAGAAAATCATACTTCAGAAGGTGTGAAAGACTATATGGGAGCTGAAGTAATCAGTAAAGGTGCTAAATTCTATGCTTCTGATTTCAGTGATATAGACTTTACTGCTATTCAGTTGAGCAATTGGACAAAAGACGAGCATACCAATGAATTGATCCGTGCACTGGTAACGAACTTTATCAAGAAATATAAGGAACTCGATGCAGAGTTGAAACGTAAGAAATTTGCTATTACTATCGGCGACGAGTTGCCTGCAGGTATCATCCAGATGGCTAAGGTTTATATTGCCAAGAAGCGTAAGATCGGTGTTGGTGATAAGATGGCCGGTCGTCACGGTAACAAAGGTATCGTTTCACGCGTGGTACGTCAGGAAGACATGCCATTCTTGGCAGACGGTACTCCGGTAGATATTGTATTGAATCCGCTGGGTGTGCCTTCACGTATGAACATCGGTCAGATATTCGAGGCTGTTTTGGGACGTGCCGGAAAGAACTTGGGAGTTAAGTTTGCTACGCCTATCTTTGATGGTGCTACGCTGGATGACCTGAACGAATGGACCGACAAGGCCGGTCTGCCCCGTTATGGTAAAACCACTTTGTATGATGGTGGTACAGGTGAGGCTTTCGAACAGCAGGCTACAGTGGGTGTGACATACATGTTGAAACTCGGTCACATGGTTGAAGATAAGATGCACGCACGTTCTATCGGTCCTTATTCGCTTATTACGCAACAGCCGTTGGGCGGTAAGGCACAGTTCGGTGGTCAGCGTTTCGGAGAAATGGAGGTTTGGGCGCTCGAAGCATTCGGTGCTGCGCATATCCTGCAGGAAATCCTGACTATCAAGTCTGATGATGTTGTCGGACGCTCCAAGGCTTATGAAGCAATCGTTAAGGGTGAGCCGATGCCAGCTCCGGGTATTCCTGAATCACTGAATGTATTGTTGCACGAGTTGAGAGGTTTGGGCTTGAGCATCAACTTAGAATAAATTGAAATTTGGAAATTGAGGGTTGAGAGCTAATGTCTCTTGATTCTCAATTCCCGACTTATCAACATTGTTTTTCAATTTTTAATTCTCAATTATCAATTATATATAAAAGTATGGCTTTTAGAAAAGATAACAAGATAAAGAGTAATTTCTCGAAAATCTCTATCGGTTTGGCTTCTCCCGAAGAAATCCTTGAGAATTCGAGTGGTGAAGTTTTAAAGCCTGAAACCATTAACTATCGGACGTATAAGCCGGAACGCGACGGTTTGTTCTGCGAGCGTATCTTCGGTCCTATTAAGGATTATGAGTGCCATTGCGGTAAGTACAAACGTATCCGTTACAAAGGCATTGTGTGTGACCGTTGCGGTGTGGAAGTGACAGAAAAGAAAGTACGTCGTGAGCGTATGGGACACATTCAGCTGGTTGTGCCGGTGGCTCACATTTGGTATTTCCGTTCGCTTCCTAATAAAATCGGTTACTTGCTGGGTTTACCGACCAAGAAACTCGATGCTATTATTTACTACGAACGTTATGTAGTAATCCAGCCGGGTATATTGGAAGGCGAAGTGGCACAGTATGATTTGCTTGAAGAAGGAGAATATCTGGATCTGTTGGAAAAGTTACCAAGCGATAATCAGTACCTTGAAGATTCAGACCCCAATAAGTTTGTTGCCAAGATGGGTGCAGAAGCCATTTATGACTTGCTGTCGCGCATTGATCTTGATTCATTGTCTTACGAACTGCGTAACCGTGCAGGCAGCGATGCTTCACAACAGCGCAAGAGCGAAGCTTTGAAGCGTTTGCAGGTAGTTGAGTCTTTCCGTGCATCACGCGGACGCAACAAGCCCGAATGGATGATTGTACGTATCGTACCGGTTATCCCGCCCGAACTTCGTCCGTTGGTTCCGTTGGATGGTGGGCGTTTCGCTACTTCCGACTTGAACGACCTTTACCGTCGCGTTATCATCCGTAACAACCGCTTGAAGAGATTGATTGAAATCAAGGCTCCTGAGGTGATTTTACGTAATGAGAAACGTATGTTGCAGGAAGCTGTCGATTCATTATTCGATAACTCTCGTAAGTCAAGCGCAGTGAAGACTGATGCCAACCGTCCTTTGAAGTCACTTTCCGACAGTTTGAAAGGTAAGCAGGGACGTTTCCGTCAGAACTTGTTGGGTAAGCGTGTCGATTACTCTGCACGTTCCGTAATCGTTGTAGGTCCGGAACTGAAAATGGGTGAGTGCGGTATTCCTAAACTCATGGCGGCCGAGCTCTACAAGCCGTTCATTATCCGTAAGCTCATCGAGCGTGGTATTGTGAAGACGGTGAAGAGTGCCAAGAAGATTGTAGACCGTAAGGAACCTGTTATCTGGGACATTCTGGAACATGTAATGAAAGGACATCCGGTATTGTTGAACCGTGCTCCGACACTGCACCGTCTGGGTATCCAGGCGTTCCAGCCGAAGATGATTGAAGGCAAGGCAATCCAGTTGCACCCGTTGGCATGTACGGCATTCAACGCCGACTTCGACGGTGACCAGATGGCCGTTCACTTGCCTTTGAGCAACGAAGCTATTCTGGAAGCACAGATGCTGATGCTCCAGTCACATAATATCTTGAACCCTGCCAACGGTGCGCCTATTACAGTGCCCGCACAGGATATGGTACTCGGTTTGTACTATATCACCAAACTGCGTAAAGGAGCTAAAGGTGAAGGCCTCACTTTCTACGGTCCGGAAGAAGCGCTTATTGCCTACAACGAAGGTAAGTGCGACATTCACGCACCTATCAGCGTTATCGTTAAGGACATTGACGAAAACGGTAATGTGGTAGACAAGATGATGCACGACACGTCGGTAGGTCGTGTTATTGTAAACGAAATTGTACCTGCCAAAGCGGGTTATATCAATACGATTATCTCTAAGAAGTCACTTCGTGACATCATCAGTCACGTAATCAAGGTTTGTGGTGTGGCAGAAGCAGCCGAATTCCTGGATGGAATCAAGAACCTCGGTTATCAGATGGCATTCAAAGGCGGTCTTTCGTTCAACTTGGGAGATATTATTATTCCTGAAGAGAAAGAAGCGCTGGTGCAGAAAGGTTACGAAGAGGTAGAGCAGGTAATCAACAACTATAACATGGGTTTCATCACCAACAACGAACGTTACAACCAGGTAATTGATATCTGGACACATGTAAACTCCGAGTTGTCAAACATTTTGATGAAAACTATTTCGAGCGACGATCAGGGATTCAATTCCGTATACATGATGTTGGATTCCGGAGCCCGTGGTTCTAAGGAGCAGATTCGTCAGCTTTCCGGTATGCGTGGTTTGATGGCGAAACCTCAGAAGGCAGGTGCCGAAGGCGGTCAGATTATCGAGAACCCGATTCTTTCTAACTTTAAGGAAGGTCTTTCCGTGTTGGAGTACTTTATCTCTACTCACGGTGCTCGTAAGGGTCTTGCCGATACCGCTTTGAAGACGGCCGACGCCGGATACTTGACCCGTCGTCTGGTTGACGTATCTCACGATGTGATTATCAACGAAGAAGACTGCGGTACGCTTCGCGGACTGGTTTGTACAGCTTTGAAGAATAACGATGAGACAATCGCTACATTGTACGAACGTATTCTGGGACGTGTATCCGTACATGATATCGTTCACCCCACAACCGGTGAATTGCTTGTTGCAGGTGGTGAAGAAATCACTGAAGCCATTGCACAGAAGATTGAAGACTCTCCGATTGAGAGCGTTGAAATCCGTTCTGTATTGACTTGTGAATCCAAGAAGGGTGTTTGTGCCAAGTGCTACGGCCGTAATCTGGCTACAAGCCGTATGGTTCAGAAAGGTGAGGCTGTCGGTGTAATCGCTGCGCAGTCTATCGGTGAGCCGGGTACACAGTTGACGTTGCGTACGTTCCATGCCGGTGGTACGGCAGCCAATATTGCTGCCAATGCAAGTATTGTTGCCAAGAATCCTTCCCGTCTGGAATTTGAAGAACTCCGTACAGTAGATATTATTGACGAAGCAGGCGAACCGGCTAAGGTGGTAGTAGGCCGTCTGGCAGAAGTACGTTTCGTAGATGTCAATACAGGTATCATACTTTCTACGCATAACGTGCCTTATGGTTCTACACTCTATGCAGCGGATGGTGAAGTAGTAGAGAAAGGCAAACTTATAGCCCGTTGGGACCCGTTCAACGCAGTTATCATTACCGAAGCTACCGGTAAGATTGAGTTTGAAGGCGTTATTGAAAACGTTACCTATAAGGTAGAGTCCGATGAATCTACCGGTTTGCGCGAAATCATCATCATTGAGTCTAAGGACAAGACGAAAGTGCCTACAGCGCACATCATGACTGAAGATGGCGAACTTATCCGTACCTATAACCTTCCTGTGGGTGGTCACGTAGTAGTGGAAAACGGACAGAAGGTAAAAGCCGGTGAAGTAATCGTGAAGATTCCGCGTGCCGTTGGTAAGGCGGGTGATATCACGGGTGGTCTTCCCCGTGTTACCGAATTGTTCGAGGCACGTAACCCGTCCAATCCTGCTGTGGTTTCCGAAATTGACGGTGAGGTCACAATGGGTAAGGTGAAACGTGGTAACCGCGAAATTATCGTTACCTCTAAGACCGGAGAAGTTAAGAAATATCTCGTACCGCTGTCCAAACAGATATTGGTACAGGAGAACGACTACGTGCGTGCCGGTACTCCGTTGTCCGACGGTGCCATTACCCCTGCCGATATCCTTGCCATTAAAGGTCCTACGGCAGTACAGGAATATATCGTAAACGAAGTACAGGACGTTTATCGTCTGCAAGGTGTGAAGATTAACGATAAGCACTTTGAAATTATCGTTCGTCAGATGATGCGTAAGGTTGAAATCGATGAACCGGGCGATACCCGCTTCTTGGAACAACAGGTAGTGGATAAGCTCGAATTCATGGAAGAGAACGACCGTATCTGGGGCAAGAAAGTTGTAGTAGATGCCGGAGATTCTCAGAACCTGCAACCGGGACAGATTGTTACTGCCCGCAAGTTGCGCGATGAAAACTCCATGCTGAAGCGCCGTGACTTGAAACCCGTTTCAGTACGTGATGCTGTGCCTGCTACCTCTACACAGATTCTTCAAGGTATTACCCGTGCGGCTTTGCAGACTTCAAGCTTTATGTCTGCCGCTTCTTTCCAGGAAACGACGAAGGTACTCAACGAAGCTGCTATCAACGGAAAGGTAGACCGTCTGGAAGGTATGAAAGAGAATGTTATCTGCGGTCACTTGATTCCTGCCGGTACAGGTCAGCGCGAATTCGAGAAGATTATTGTCGGTTCGAAAGAAGAGTACGATCGTATGCTTGCCAACAAGAAAACGGTGCTCGATTATGCAGTTGATGATAAGGTAGAAGAGTAATTACTACGTTAATACAATCAGTAATTTTTATAGTGAAAGAAGAGAATCTCCCGGGATTCTCTTCTTTTTTTATATTTGTTGCAAACCGGCTCTCTTTTCGGTCTGATGTAAGAAGAGTGTAATGTAATAGCAAAATAAAGATTTGCATGCCTCCTTCACAACCTTTTATTCATGGATGTTTGAGGGTGAAGGGGAGGAGAGGGAAGCATGCTATTGCCTCAAATAAAACAGACCATCGGTTTGGGGTAAACGCATGGTCTGTTCAGGTAAATCAGACGATGTGTTCTATACGAACAGACCATGCAATTTCAGGACATATCAAGTGCCTTTTTTGTTCAGGTCGTACTGTTACTTTTATCTTGGAGTATTTTGTGTGTCGGAATGAAAGAAGTATATTTGTCATTCAATTATAATGATATACGATAATATGGAAAATCAGGAAAATAATAACGGACAGTTACAGATAGAGCTGAAAGAAGAAGTGGCCCAAGGCACGTATGCCAATCTTGCCATTATCACTCATTCCAGTTCGGAGTTTATCATGGATTTTATTCGGGTAATGCCGGGAATGCCCAAAGCCGGAGTTCAATCGCGTATTGTATTGGCACCCGAACACGCCAAGCGTCTGCTGCGTGCGCTTGAAGAAAATGTTGGTAAATATGAACGTGCTTTCGGCCCTATCCGCATGCCGGATGAGCAACCTATTCCGCCATTGCCTAACATTAAGGGTGAAGCATAAAATCAAAAAAAAACTTGTAGTGCATTGATTATTCAAAACTTATTAGTATCTTTGCAGCCCAAAAGTATATAGTTTTGAATTAATATAAACATAATATATAACTAAAAACAATTAAAATGCCTACAATTCAGCAATTAGTAAGAAAAGGACGCGAGGTTTTGGTAGAGAAAAGTAAGTCTCCAGCCTTGGATTCTTGTCCTCAAAGACGTGGCGTTTGCGTGAGAGTGTATACAACCACTCCGAAGAAACCGAATTCAGCTATGCGTAAAGTAGCTCGTGTACGTTTGACTAACGGTAAAGAGGTGAACTCTTACATTCCGGGAGAAGGTCACAACTTGCAGGAACACTCAATCGTATTGGTTCGCGGCGGTCGTGTAAAAGACCTTCCGGGTGTACGTTATCACATCGTTCGTGGTACTTTGGATACCGCAGGTGTTGCTAACCGTACCCAAAGACGTTCTAAATACGGTGCTAAACGTCCGAAACCGGGACAGGCTGCTCCCGCTAAGAAGAAATAATTAGGCGGCCAAACTGATAAACAGTAAAATTAAAAGTAATAACTTACGTTTTAGTTTGTTGGAAATGCTAAAGGTTGAGTAAACACTCCGGAGGGAGAGTTGAAGAAGACAGAAGTAAACAACCAAGAACGAAAAACATTATTCTTTCAGACAAATGAGAAAAGCAAAACCTAAAAAACGTATCATCCTTCCGGATCCCGTTTTTAATGATGTGAAAGTTTCCAAGTTCGTTAACCACCTGATGTACGACGGAAAGAAGAATACTTCTTATGAAATCTTCTACGCCGCTTTGGAAACAGTGAAGAACAAAATGCAGAATGAAGAGAAATCAGCTCTTGAAATCTGGAAAAAAGCTTTGGACAACGTAACTCCTCAAGTGGAAGTGAAGTCTCGCCGTGTAGGTGGTGCTACTTTCCAAGTTCCTACTGAAATTCGTCCTGACCGCAAGGAGTCAATTTCTATGAAGAATTTGATTATCTTTGCCCGCAAGCGTGGCGGTAAATCAATGGCTGACAAACTGGCTGCTGAAATCATGGATGCTTTCAATGAACAAGGCGGTGCTTTCAAACGTAAAGAAGATATGCACAGAATGGCCGAGGCTAACCGCGCGTTTGCTCATTTCAGATTCTAATACTATAAGAGATAACCAATCAAAGATTAAAAACTTAAAGTAAAAGGAATTAGAAAATGGCAAAGAATGATTTACATTTGACACGTAATATCGGTATCATGGCCCACATCGATGCCGGAAAGACAACAACCTCTGAACGTATTTTGTTTTATACGGGTTTGACTCACAAAATCGGTGAGGTGCACGATGGTGCCGCTACAATGGACTGGATGGAGCAAGAACAGGAACGTGGTATCACTATTACTTCCGCTGCTACTACCACTCGTTGGAAATATGCCGGTAATACTTATAAAATCAACTTGATTGATACTCCGGGACACGTTGACTTTACCGCTGAGGTAGAGCGTTCTTTGCGTATTCTTGACGGCGCTGTTGCTGCTTATTGTGCAGTTGGTGGCGTTGAACCGCAATCTGAAACTGTTTGGCGTCAGGCTGATAAATATAACGTACCGCGTATCGCATACGTTAACAAAATGGACCGTTCGGGTGCCGACTTCTTTGAGGTTGTTCGTCAGATGAAGGACGTTTTGGGTGCTAATCCTTGTCCTATCGTTGTGCCTATCGGTGCTGAGGAATCTTTCAAAGGTTTGGTAGACCTTATCAAGATGAAAGCTATCTACTGGCATGACGAAACTATGGGTGCCGACTATACAGTAGAGGAAATCCCTGCTAATTTGGTAGACGAAGCTAACGAATGGAGAGATAAGATGCTCGAAAAAGTAGCTGAGTTCGACGATGCTTTGATGGAGAAATATTTCGATGATCCTTCTACTATTACGGAAGAAGAAATATTGAGAGCTCTTCGCAACGCTACAGTACAGATGGCTGTTGTTCCTATGTTGTGTGGTTCTTCATTCAAGAATAAGGGTGTACAGACTTTGCTTGACTATGTTTGTGCATTCTTGCCTTCTCCGCTGGATACAGAGAATGTGGTTGGTACAAACCCTGAAACCGGTGCTGAAGAAGACCGTAAGCCGAGCGAGGATGAAAAGACTTCTGCTTTGGCGTTCAAGATTGCAACCGACCCGTATGTAGGCCGTCTGACTTTCTTCCGTGTTTATTCAGGTAAGATTGAAGCCGGTTCTTATATTTATAACTCTCGCTCTGGTAAGAAAGAACGTGTTTCACGTCTGTTCCAGATGCACTCAAATAAACAGAATCCTGTTGAGGTGATTGGCGCCGGTGATATCGGTGCCGGTGTAGGCTTCAAGGATATCCATACCGGTGATACGCTGTGCGACGAAACCGCACCGATCGTATTGGAATCTATGGACTTCCCCGAACCGGTAATCGGTATCGCAGTTGAGCCTAAGACTCAGAAGGATATGGATAAACTGTCTAACGGTTTGGCTAAATTGGCTGAAGAAGACCCGACGTTTACGGTTAAGACTGACGAACAGACAGGTCAGACAGTTATTTCCGGTATGGGTGAGCTTCACTTGGATATTATCATCGACCGTCTGAAGCGTGAATTCAAGGTTGAGTGTAACCAGGGTAAACCTCAGGTTAACTATAAGGAGGCTATCACGAAGACTGTTAACTTGCGCGAAGTTTATAAGAAACAGTCTGGTGGTCGTGGTAAGTTTGCCGATATCATCGTGAACATCGGTCCGGTTGATGAGGACTTTACTCAAGGCGGCTTGCAGTTTGTTGACGAAGTGAAGGGCGGTAATATTCCTAAGGAATTTATCCCGTCTGTACAGAAAGGTTTCACAACTGCAATGAAGAACGGTGTATTGGCCGGTTATCCGTTGGATTCACTGAAGGTAACTTTGATCGACGGTTCTTTCCACCCGGTTGACTCTGACCAGTTGTCATTTGAAATCTGTGCTATCCAGGCATACAAGAACGCTTGCGCTAAGGCAGGTCCGGTATTGATGGAGCCTATCATGAAGCTGGAAGTTGTTACTCCGGAAGAAAACATGGGTGACGTTATCGGTGACTTGAACAAGCGTCGCGGTCAGGTAGAAGGTATGGAATCAAGCCGTTCAGGTGCTCGTATCGTGAAGGCTATGGTTCCGCTGGCAGAAATGTTCGGTTACGTAACTGCGTTGCGTACTATCACTTCTGGTCGTGCAACTTCTTCAATGGCATATTCTCACCACGCTCAGGTTTCCAACTCTATTGCCAAGGCAGTATTGGAAGAAGTAAAAGGTCGTACAGACTTAATCTAAAATAATAACTAAAGTCCGTAGGTTAGCGAATGACTCTTAACCTACGGGACTTTATCTTATATAATAACACTATTAATAACTAAGACAGTAATGAGTCAAAAAATTAGAATCAAACTGAAATCTTACGACCACAACTTGGTTGACAAGTCAGCTGAGAAGATTGTAAGAACGGTGAAGACAACAGGCGCTATCGTTAGCGGTCCAATTCCTCTCCCTACGCATAAGCGTATCTTTACCGTAAACCGTTCGACTTTCGTTAACAAGAAGTCGCGTGAACAATTCGAACTCTCTTCTTACAAGAGATTAATCGACATCTATAGCTCAACAGCTAAGACAGTAGATGCTCTGATGAAGTTGGAGTTACCGAGTGGTGTGGAAGTAGAAATCAAAGTGTAAGTATTAAAAATTAAGTGAAATGCCAGGATTATTAGGAAAAAAAATCGGAATGACATCCGTTTTCAGTGCCGAGGGTAAGAATGTACCATGCACTGTTATCGAAGCAGGTCCTTGTGTTGTTACTCAAGTGAAAACTGTAGAAAAGGACGGCTATCAAGCTGTTCAGTTGGGTTTCCAGGACAAGAAGGAAAAGCACACTACAAAGCCTCTTATGGGCCACTTTAAGAAAGCTGGAGTAACTCCCAAGAAACACTTGGCTGAGTTCAAAGAATTTGAGACAGAATTGAATCTGGGTGATACTGTTACCGTAGAATTGTTCGAAGGCGCTGATTATGTAGACGTTGTAGGTACTTCCAAAGGTAAAGGCTTCCAGGGTGTTGTGAAACGTCATGGTTTCGGTGGTGTAGGTCAGACTACTCACGGTCAGCACAACCGTGCCCGTAAACCGGGTTCTATCGGTGCTTGTTCTTACCCTGCAAAAGTATTCAAGGGAATGCGCATGGGCGGACAACTTGGTGGTGACAGAGTAACTGTTCAAAATCTGCAAGTATTAAAAGTAATCGCGGAGCACAATCTCCTTTTGATTAAGGGTTCTGTTCCTGGTTGCAAAGGTTCAATCGTAATAATTGAGAAATAATGGAAGTTAACGTATATAACATTAAAGGTGAAGACACTGGGAGAAAGATTACGTTAAACGAGTCTATCTTCGGAATTGAGCCCAACGACCACGCTATCTACTTGGACGTTAAACAGTTTATGGCTAACCAGCGTCAGGGTACACACAAGTCAAAGGAAAGAAGCGAAATCAGCGGTTCTACTCGTAAAATCGGTCGCCAGAAAGGTGGCGGTGGTGCACGTCGTGGTGACATGAACTCACCGGTACTCGTTGGTGGTGGACGTGTATTTGGTCCGAAACCGAGAGATTACTACTTCAAACTGAATAAGAAAGTAAAAGCTCTGGCACGTAAGTCAGCTTTGGCATATAAGGCTCAGAACAATGCCATCATTGTAGTAGAAGACTTCAACTTTGAAGCTCCTAAGACAAAAGATTTTGTTGTTATGACAAAAAATCTTAAAGTTTCTGACAAAAAGCTGCTTGTTGTTTTACCGGAAGCAAATAAAAACGTATATTTGTCGGCTCGTAACGTAAAGGGCGCTAATGTGCAGACTATCTCAGGGTTAAATACTTACAGAGTATTGGACGCTGGAGTTGTTGTGTTTGCTGAAAGTGCACTTTCTGCTATCGACAATATCTTAATGTAAAAAGGAGGCTTAAATAATGGGAATTATTATTAAACCGTTAGTGACAGAGAAGATGACTGCAATTACTGATAAGTCGAACAATCGTTTCGGCTTTATCGTGCGTCCTGAAGCTAATAAACTGGAAATTAAGAACGAAGTTGAAGCCCTTTACAACGTTACCGTGGTTGATGTGAATACAATTCGTTATGCCGGCAAGAACAAGAGCCGTTATACACGCGCAGGTATCATCAACGGACGTACAAACGCTTACAAAAAAGCTGTTGTTACGTTGAAAGAAGGAGATACTATTGATTTTTATAGCAATATTTAAAAGAAATGGCAGTACGTAAATTTAAGCCCACAACACCGGGGCAAAGACATAAAATTATTGGTACTTTCGAAGAAATTACTGCACGAGTACCAGAAAAGTCTCTTGTATTTGGTAAGAAATCTTCCGGCGGTCGTAACAATACAGGTAAAATGACCATGCGCTACATCGGTGGCGGTAGTAAGAAGATTATCCGTATCGTAGACTTCAAGAGAAATAAAGACGGTGTACCTGCAGTGGTTAAAACAATTGAATACGATCCGAACCGTTCGGCTCGTATCGCTCTGTTGTTTTATGCAGATGGTGAAAAAAGATATATTATTGCTCCCAATGGATTGCAAGTTGGTGCGACTTTGATGTCAGGTGAAACTGCTGCTCCGGAAATCGGAAATGCTCTTCCGCTTCAGAATATTCCGGTCGGTACTGTAATTCACAACATCGAATTACGTCCGGGTCAAGGCGCTGCTTTGGTTCGTTCAGCCGGTAACTTCGCTCAATTGACTTCAAGAGAAGGTAAATACTGCGTTATCAAGTTGCCTTCAGGCGAGGTTCGTCAGATCCTCAGCACATGTAAGGCTACTATCGGTAGCGTTGGTAACTCAGATCATGGATTGGAAAGTTCAGGTAAAGCTGGACGTTCTCGTTGGTTAGGACGTCGTCCGCGTAACCGTGGTGTTGTTATGAACCCGGTTGATCACCCGATGGGTGGTGGTGAAGGACGTGCTTCAGGAGGACACCCGAGATCTCGTAAGGGATTGTATGCTAAGGGTCTTAAGACAAGAGCTCCGAAGAAACAATCGTCTAAGTATATTATTGAGAGAAGAAAGAAGTAATCTGATTAATTGAGTAAATTATGAGTCGTTCATTAAAAAAAGGTCCGTATATTAACGTTAAGCTTGAGAAGAAAGTGCTTGCCATGAATGAATCGGGCAAGAAAGTGGTAGTTAAGACTTGGGCCAGAGCTTCAATGATTTCGCCTGATTTTGTAGGCCATACTGTTGCAGTTCACAATGGAAATAAATTTATTCCTGTTTATGTTACCGAAAACATGGTAGGACACAAGTTGGGCGAATTTGCTCCAACTCGTACATTCAGAGGACACGCTGGTAACAAGAAAAAATAAGACAGGATTTATCTGAAATAATAAAGTAATAATATAATGGGAGCAAGAAAAAAAATATCGGCTGAAAAAAGAAAAGAAGCCCTTAAGACCATGTATTTTGCGAAATTGCAAAATGTTCCTACTTCCCCCCGTAAAATGCGTCTCGTGGCTGACATGATTCGTGGGATGGAAGTGAACAGAGCACTCGGCGTTTTGAAGTTCTCCTCAAAAGAGGCTGCCGCCAGAGTGGAAAAATTGCTGCGCTCTGCAATTGCTAATTGGGAGCAGAAAAACGAACGTAAAGCTGAAAGCGGCGAGCTGTTCGTAACCAAGATTTTTGTTGATGGTGGTGCTACACTCAAAAGAATGAGACCGGCTCCGCAGGGTAGAGGTTACAGAATCCGCAAGCGTTCAAACCACGTAACGTTGTTCGTTGGTTCTAAAAGTAATAACGAAGATCAAAATTAAGGTAAATGGGACAAAAAGTTAATCCAATAAGCAACCGTTTAGGAATTATCAGAGGCTGGGATTCCAATTGGTATGGTGGAAAGAATTACGGCGACTCTTTGCTGGAAGATAGCAAGATTCGTAAATATTTGAACGCTCGTCTTGCTAAAGCAAGTGTTTCAAGAATTGTAATCGAACGTACACTGAAACTCGTGACTATTACCGTTTGTACAGCACGTCCGGGTATCATTATCGGTAAGGGTGGCCAAGAAGTTGATAAGTTGAAAGAAGAGTTGAAGAAGGTCACTGATAAAGATATCCAGATCAATATCTTCGAAGTGAAAAGACCTGAGTTGGACGCTGTTATCGTGGCTAACAACATCGCCCGTCAGGTAGAAGGTAAAATTGCCTACCGTCGCGCTATCAAAATGGCTATTGCCAACACAATGCGTATGGGTGCGGAAGGTATCAAAATTCAGATTTCAGGACGTTTGAATGGTGCAGAAATGGCCCGTTCTGAAATGTATAAAGAAGGAAGAACTCCGCTGCACACTTTCAGAGCAGACATCGACTATTGTCATGCAGAAGCATTGACTAAAGTAGGTCTTCTCGGTATTAAAGTTTGGATTTGTAGAGGTGAAGTTTATGGTAAGAGAGAGTTGGCACCGAACTTTACGCAAAGCAAAGAAAGCGGTCGTGGAAGCAATAGCGGAAACAATGGCGGAAAGAACTTCAAAAGAAAGAAAAATAATCGCTAACGAATTTGATTTTTAGGAATTATGTTACAACCGAAAAAGACAAAATTCAGAAGACAACAAAAAGGCCGTCAAAAAGGTAATGCCCAAAGAGGAAACCAACTGGCTTTCGGTTCTTTTGGTATTAAGGCCTTGGAGACGAAGTGGATTACAGGCCGTCAGATTGAAGCTGCGCGTATTGCAGTAACAAGATATATGCAACGTCAAGGACAGATTTGGATTCGTATTTTCCCGGATAAGCCTATTACAAGAAAGCCTGCTGACGTACGTATGGGTAAAGGTAAAGGTAGCCCCGAGGGATTCGTTGCTCCTGTTACACCGGGTAGAATTATTATCGAAGCTGAAGGAGTATCTTATGAAATCGCAAAAGAAGCTTTGCGCTTAGCTGCACAGAAGCTTCCTATCACAACCAAGTTTGTGGTAAGACGTGATTATGATATCCAAAATCAAAATGCGTAAGAAGTATGAAAATTGCAGAAATTAAAGAAATGACTACCAATGACTTGGTAGAAAGAGTAGAAGCAGAAGTGGCTAACTATAGCCAAATGGTTTTAAATCATTCTATTTCTCCTTTGGATAATCCTGCTCAGATCAAACAATTACGCAGGACTATTGCGCGTATGAAAACTGAATTACGCCAGAGAGAACTTAACAATAAATGATGAGCTTGATGGAAGCAAGAAATTTAAGAAAAGAAAGAACAGGGGTTGTGCTGAGCGATAAGATGGATAAGACCATTACTGTTGCAGCTAAGTTTAAGGAAAAACACCCCATATATGGTAAGTTCGTTAGTAAGACGAAGAAGTACCATGCTCATGATGAAAAGAATGAGTGCAATATCGGCGATACTGTACGCATCATGGAAACTCGTCCTTTGAGCAAGACTAAGAGATGGAGATTGGTTGAAATAATTGAAAGAGCTAAGTAATTATGATACAAGTAGAATCCAGACTTACAGTATGTGACAACAGTGGAGCAAAAGAGGCTCTCTGTATCCGCGTTTTGGGCGGTACAGGTCGTCGCTATGCTTCAGTAGGGGACGTGATTGTTGTTTCTGTAAAAAGCGTTATCCCTTCAAGTGATATTAAAAAAGGTGCAGTGTCTAAAGCTTTGATCGTACGTACTAAGAAAGAAATCCGTCGTGCTGATGGTTCTTACATACGTTTTGATGATAATGCTTGCGTGTTGCTGAACAATGCAGGTGAAATTAGAGGTAGTCGTATTTTCGGTCCGGTAGCTCGTGAACTTCGTGCTGCTAACATGAAAGTTGTGTCACTCGCTCCTGAAGTACTTTAATTTTGTAAAAGATTTAAGTAATGAGTAAATTACATATTAAAAAAGGCGATACAGTTTACGTAAATTCTGGTGAAGACAAAGGTAAGACTGGTCGTGTATTGAAGGTTCTTGTTGATAAAAAACGTGCAATCGTTGAGGGTATCAACATGGTGTCTAAGAGCACAAAACCGAATGCAAAGAACCCGCAAGGTGGTATCGTGAAGCAAGAAGCTTCTATCCACATTTCAAACTTGAACCCGGTTGATCCAAAGACTGGTAAAGCAACGCGTGTTGGTAGAAAATTAAGTGCTGACGGCACTTTAGTGCGTTATTCTAAAAAATCAGGAGAGGAGATTAAGTAATGAGTAATACTGCTAGCCTTAAGAAAGAATATGCAGAGCGTATTGCGCCTGCATTGAAATCACAGTTCCAGTATTCTTCTTCAATGCAGGTACCCGTACTTAAGAAGATTGTTATCAATCAGGGTTTGGGTATGGCCGTTGCTGATAAGAAGATTATCGAAGTGGCAATTAATGAAATGACTGCTATTACAGGTCAGAAGGCCGTTGCAACCATTTCTCGTAAAGATATCGCTAACTTTAAGTTGCGTAAGAAAATGCCGATTGGTGTTATGGTAACTTTACGTCGCGAGAGAATGTACGAATTCCTTGAAAAATTGGTTCGTGTAGCTCTGCCGCGTATCCGTGACTTCAAGGGTATTGAAAGTAAGTTCGATGGAAAGGGTAACTATACCCTTGGTATTCAGGAACAAATTATTTTCCCTGAAATTAATATCGATAGTATTACCAGAATTCTCGGAATGAATATTACCTTTGTAACCTCTGCGCAAACAGATGAAGAAGGTTATGCCTTGTTGAAAGAATTCGGTTTACCGTTTAAGAACGCTAAAAAAGATTGATAATATGGCAAAGGAATCAATGAAAGCACGTGAAGTAAAGCGTGCCAAATTAGTAGCCAAATATGCCGAGAAGAGAGCTGCATTGAAGCAAATCGTTAGAACAGGTGATCCTGCGGAAGCTTTTGAAGCTGCACAGAAATTGCAGGACCTGCCCAAGAATTCTAATCCGATTCGTATGCACAACCGTTGCAAATTGACAGGTCGTCCTAAAGGATATATCCGTCAGTTCGGAATCTCCAGAATTCAGTTCCGTGAGATGGCATCCAACGGTCTTATTCCAGGTGTAAAGAAAGCAAGCTGGTAATTTTTGTTTTTTAAATATTGTCAGGGCAGTCCTGATTAATTTAATTTATTTTTATATGACTGATCCAATAGCAGATTATTTGACGAGGTTGCGGAACGCTATTCAAGCAAAGCACAGAGTTGTTGAAGTTCCCGCTTCAAATTTGAAAAAAGAAATCACTAAGATTCTTTTTGAAAAAGGCTACATTCTTAATTACAAGTTTGTAGAAGATGGTCCTCAAGGTACTATAAAGGTTGCCTTGAAGTATGATCCGGTTAACAAAGTTAACGCTATCAAGAAGCTGGAAAGAATTTCTTCTCCGGGTTTGCGTCAATATACCGGTTACAAAGAGATGCCGCGAGTTATTAATGGTTTGGGTATTGCTATAATATCTACTTCCAAAGGTGTAATGACCAACAAAGAAGCCGCTGAACTGAAGATTGGCGGTGAAGTTTTGTGTTATGTATATTAATAGGAGGAATCAGCAATGTCAAGAATAGGAAAATTACCCATTAGTATTCCCGCTGGAGTAACAGTTACTCTGAAGGATGATGTGGTTACCGTAAAGGGACCCAAAGGCGAAATGAGCCAATATGTAAATCCTGCTATCAATGTTGCCATCGAAGAAGGCCATGTCGTTTTGACAGAGAATGAAAATGCAATGCTGGATAATCCGAAGCAGAAGCATGCATTCCACGGTCTGTACCGTTCATTGGTTCACAACATGGTTGTTGGTGTATCTGAAGGATATAAGAAAGAATTGGAACTTGTCGGTGTAGGTTACCGCGCTTCTAATCAAGGCAATATTATTGAATTGAACTTAGGTTATACGCACAGTATCTTTATACAGTTGCCTGCTGAGATCAAAGTAGAAACTAAGTCTGAGAGAAACAAGAATCCTCTTATCCTTTTGGAATCTTGCGACAAACAATTGCTTGGTCAAGTTTGCTCTAAAATACGTTCTTTCCGTAAGCCTGAACCGTATAAAGGTAAAGGTATTAAGTTTGTTGGCGAAGAAATTCGTAGAAAGTCTGGTAAATCAGCCGGTGCTAAATAATCATTTAAATTGATAGTATTATGACAACAAAAATAGAAAGACGTATTAAGATTAAATATAGAGTACGCAATAAGATTTCAGGTACAACTGAATGTCCGCGTATGAGTGTGTTTAGAAGCAATAAGCAAATCTACGTTCAGATTATCGACGATTTGTCCGGTAAGACTCTGGCTGCTGCATCTTCTTTGGGTATGACTGAAAAGATGCCTAAAAAAGAACAGGCTGCCAAAGTAGGTGAACTGATTGCAAAGAAGGCTCAGGAAGCAGGTATAACTACTGTTGTTTTCGACCGTAATGGTTACTTGTATCATGGGAGAGTAAAAGAAGTGGCTGATGCTGCTCGTAACGGTGGACTTAAATTTTAATCATTATGGCAGGACTTAATAATAGAGTTAAGATTACAAACGATATAGAACTGAAAGACAGATTGGTTGCTATTAATCGTGTAACCAAAGTAACCAAAGGTGGTAGAACTTTTAGTTTTTCTGCTATTGTGGTAGTAGGAAATGAAGAAGGTATCATCGGTTGGGGTCTTGGCAAAGCAGGCGAAGTAACCGCTGCTATTGCTAAGGGTGTTGAATCAGCAAAAAAGAACCTGACTAAAGTACCTGTACTGAAAGGTACGGTTCCTCACGAACAGTCTGCTAAGTTTGGTGGTGCTGAGGTATTCATTAAACCGGCTTCTCACGGTACTGGTGTAGTGGCAGGTGGTGCAATGCGTGCAGTGCTTGAAAGTGTTGGTGTAACGGATGTTTTGGCTAAGTCAAAAGGTTCTTCCAACCCACATAACTTGGTGAAAGCTACTATCTTGGCATTAAGCGAAATGCGTGATGCCCGTATGGTTGCTCAGAACAGAGGAGTTAGTATGGAAAAAGTATTTAGAGGATAAGGAGGAAGAATATGTCGACTATAAAGATTAAACAAGTTAAAAGTAGAATTGGTGCTCCTGCTGATCAGAAGAGAACTCTCGATGCACTGGGACTTCATAAGTTGAATCGTGTGGTTGAACACGAATGCACTCCTTCAATTCTTGGAATGGTGGATAAGGTTAAACACTTGGTTACCATTGTTAAGTAATTATTTGTTGAATATAAAACGAATTACAATATGAACTTAAGTAATTTAAAACCTGCAGAGGGATCTACTAAAACAAGAAAAAGAATCGGACGCGGTCCGGGTTCTGGTTTGGGAGGTACTTCTACCAGAGGTCATAAAGGAGCTAAATCAAGATCTGGATACTCTAAGAAAATCGGTTTTGAAGGTGGTCAGATGCCTCTTCAACGTCGTGTTCCTAAGTTTGGCTTTAAAAATATCAACCGTGTAGAGTATAAGGCTATCAACTTGGATACAATTCAGAAATTGGCCGAAGCTAAAAATCTGCAGACTGTAGGTATCAATGACTTCATCGCTGCCGGTTTCATTTCTTCAAGCCAGTTGGTAAAAGTATTAGGTAACGGAACTTTGACTGCTAAGTTGGATGTACAAGCACACGCATTCTCTAAGACTGCGGTTGCTGCCATCGAAGCTGCTGGTGGACAAGTAGTAAAACTCTAATTCGATGAGAAAAGCTATTGAAACATTAAAGAATATATGGAAAATTGAGGATCTGAGACAACGGATCCTCATTACCATATTGTTTGTGGCAATTTACCGTTTCGGTTCGTATGTTGTATTGCCGGGTATTAATCCGTCAATGTTGACACAGTTGCATCAACAAACAAGCGAGGGTCTTTTAGCCTTGTTAAACATGTTTTCTGGAGGAGCATTCTCTAATGCGTCTATCTTTGCATTAGGTATCATGCCTTATATCTCCGCTTCCATTGTGATTCAGTTGCTGGGTATTGCGGTACCGTATTTCCAGAAATTGCAACGTGAAGGTGAGAGTGGTAGAAGAAAAATGAATCAGTACACCCGTTATCTGACGATTATCATTTTGCTGGTTCAGGCTCCTTCTTATTTGCTCAATCTTAAAATGCAGGCTGGTCCTTCCTTAAATGCTTCATTAGATTGGACTCTATTTATGCTTACTTCTACCATTATATTGGCGGCTGGAAGTATGTTTATTTTGTGGCTTGGTGAGAGAATTACAGACAAAGGAATAGGTAATGGTATCTCCTTGATTATTATGGTGGGTATTATTGCACGTTTACCGCAGTCTTTATTTCAGGAATTGATTTCCCGTATGACCGATAAGACCGGTGGTCTGGTTATGTTCCTGATTGAACTTGTAGTCCTGTTGCTTGTCATTGCATTTGCCATTCTTCTGGTGCAAGGTACAAGAAAGATTCCTGTACAATACGCAAAGAAGATTGTTGGTAACAAGCAATACGGTGGTGCAAGACAATACATTCCTTTGAAAGTAAATGCAGCAAACGTGATGCCTATTATTTTTGCTCAGGCAATCATGTTCATTCCTATTACTCTCGTTGGATTTTCAAATGTAAATAATGCGAGCGGTTTCATACATGCATTAACTGATCATACAAGCTTTTGGTATAATTTGATTTTTGCGGTATTGATTATACTGTTTACGTATTTCTATACTGCGATTACCATTAACCCGACTCAGATGGCTGAGGATATGAAGAGAAACAACGGTTTCATTCCGGGCATCAAACCGGGAAAGCAAACAGCAGAGTACATCGACGTGATTATGTCACGTATCACTTTGCCGGGTTCTTTCTTCTTGGCTTTGGTTGCCATTATGCCTGCATTTGCCGGTATCTTCGGTGTGAAAGCCGAGTTTGCTCAATTCTTCGGTGGTACGTCTTTGTTAATTCTTGTAGGTGTGGTTCTTGATACTCTCCAGCAGGTTGAAAGTCATTTGTTGATGAGACACTATGACGGTTTGCTGAAATCTGGACGTATTAAAGGCCGTAGCGGTACAGTGGCTGCGTATTAATCTTATTTGAAGAATGATATTTCTTAAAACTGAAGATGAGATAGAGCTGCTCCGTGCGAGTAATTTGCTTGTAGGAAAAACGTTGGCTGAGATAGCTAAGGTTATAAAGCCCGGAGTTACTACAAAGGAGTTGGATAGAGTAGCGGAAGAGTTCATTAGAGATAATGGGGCTGTTCCTACTTTCAAGGGATTTCCGAACCAATATGGCGATCCGTTTCCGGCTTCGATTTGTACTTCTGTAAACGAGCAGGTGGTACATGGTATTCCGAGTGATAATGTAGTACTGAAAGAGGGTGATGTAGTTTCTGTTGATTGCGGTACTTATATGAATGGCTTTTGTGGCGACTCGGCCTATACGTTTTGTGTAGGTGAGGTTGACGAAGAAGTTCGCAAATTACTGAAGGTTACTAAGGAAGCATTATATATAGGAATACAGAATGCTGTTCAAGGCAAGCGGTTGGGTGATATAGGATATGCTATACAACAACATTGCGAGTCCAATTCTTATGGTGTGGTGCGCGAGTTTGTCGGTCATGGTATCGGTAAGGACATGCACGAAGATCCCCAGGTGCCCAACTACGGTAAGCGCGGTTACGGTACAATGTTGAAAAAGGGGTTGTGCATCGCAATCGAGCCGATGATAACTTTAGGTAACCGGCAGATAGTAATGGAACGTGATGGCTGGACGGTGAGAACCAGAGATTGCAAGTACGCCGCTCATTTTGAGCATACCATAGCAGTGAGAAGCGGTGAAGCCGATATTCTGTCATCGTTCAAATTCATTGAAGAAGTATTAGGAGATAAAGCAATTTAAGAAGTTAATATGGCAAAGCAATCTGCAATAGAACAAGATGGAGTTATAGTTGAAGCATTGTCTAATGCAATGTTTCGTGTTGAATTAGAAAACGGACATGAGATTACTGCCCATATTTCCGGTAAGATGCGGATGCACTACATCAAGATCCTGCCGGGTGATAAGGTAAGAGTCGAAATGTCTCCTTACGATTTATCGAAAGGAAGAATTGTATTTAGATATAAATAAAATTAAGATATGAAAGTAAGAGCATCCTTAAAGAAACGTACGCCAGAGTGTAAGATCGTTAGACGTAATGGCCGTTTGTATGTTATTAACAAGAAAAATCCTAAGTATAAACAACGTCAAGGATAATATTATTATTTTTGCAAAAAAAATAATTTAGTATATGGCTATAAGAATAGTTGGTGTCGATTTGCCTCAAAACAAGAGAGGTGAAGTTGCGTTGACCTATGTATATGGAATAGGTCGTAGTAGTTCAGCAAAGATTTTGGACAAAGCAGGTGTTGACAGAGACCTGAAAGTAAAAGACTGGACGGATGATCAGGCTGCCAAGATTCGTGAGATCATTGGTGCAGAGTATAAAGTAGAAGGTGATCTTCGCTCTGAAGTTCAATTGAACATCAAACGTTTAATGGATATCGGTTGCTACCGTGGTGTACGTCACCGTATCGGTCTCCCTGTAAGAGGCCAGAGTACGAAGAACAACGCCCGTACTCGTAAGGGAAGAAAGAAAACCGTTGCTAATAAGAAAAAAGCTACTAAATAATAATTGTTGATATGGCAAAAAAAACAGTTGCAGCAAAAAAGAGAAATGTAAAGGTAGATGCTAATGGACAGTTGCATGTTCATTCATCTTTCAACAACATTATTGTTTCTCTGGCTAATAGTGAAGGTCAGATTATTTCTTGGTCTTCTGCCGGAAAGATGGGATTCAGAGGTTCTAAGAAGAACACTCCTTATGCAGCACAAATGGCTGCTCAAGATTGTGCTAAAGTAGCATACGATCTTGGCTTGAGAAAGGTAAAGGCATATGTGAAGGGTCCAGGTAACGGACGTGAGTCTGCTATTAGAACTATCCACGGTGCAGGTATCGAAGTTACTGAAATCATTGATGTAACTCCGCTTCCACATAATGGTTGTCGTCCTCCGAAAAGACGTAGAGTTTAAGATTTACCTTTAATAAAAAATGAAACTTGATATTGTTATTGGATTGTAATTTCTTCTCTACAATCGCGGCTGCAACAAATTAAGTTCATGAATAACAATTAAATATTTAAAAGAAATGGCTAGATATACTGGACCAAAATCAAGAATAGCCCGTAAATTCGGTGAAGGTATCTTTGGAGCAGATAAAGTATTGTCAAAGAAGAACTATCCTCCCGGACAGCACGGTAATTCAAGAAAGAGAAAAACTTCTGAATATGGTGTTCAACTTCGTGAGAAACAGAAAGCCAAATACACCTATGGAGTTTTGGAAAAACAATTCCGCAACTTGTTTGAGAAGGCAGCTACCGCTAAAGGTATTACCGGTGAGGTGCTCCTTCAATTGTTGGAAGGTCGTCTTGACAATGTAGTATTCCGTTTGGGTATTGCTCCGACTCGTGCCGCTGCCCGTCAGTTGGTGAGCCACAAGCACATTACTGTAGATGGCGAAGTGGTAAACATTCCTTCATATGCAGTAAAACCGGGTCAGGTTATTGGCGTTCGTGAAAGATCCAAATCTTTGGAAGTTATCGCCAACTCATTGGCCGGCTTTAATCACAGCAAATATCCTTGGTTGGAATGGGATGACAATGCTAAAGTAGGTAAGCTGTTGCACGTACCTGAAAGAGCAGACATTCCTGAAAACATTAAAGAGCATTTGATTGTAGAATTGTATTCTAAATAATAATTAATTTCATGGCGATATTAGCATTTCAAAAACCTGATAAAGTATTAATGTTGGAAGCGGACTCTAAATTCGGAAAGTTCGAATTTCGTCCGTTGGAGCCCGGTTTCGGTATTACCGTGGGTAATGCACTGCGCCGCATCCTGCTTTCTTCATTGGAAGGTTTTGCTATCACTACTATCAAGATAGAAGGTGTTGAGCACGAGTTTTCCAGTGTTCCGGGAGTAAAAGAGGATGTTACTAACATTATCTTGAATCTGAAACAAGTGAGATTCAAGCAAGTAGTTGAAGAATTCGAGAGCGAAAAGGTAAGTATTACAATCGAGAATTCAAGTGAATTTAAAGCAGGTGACATAGGTAAGTATTTGACTGGATTTGAAGTGTTAAATCCTGAATTAGTTATTTGTCATTTAGATTCAAAATCAACTATGCAGATAGATATTACGATCAACAAGGGCCGTGGTTATGTTCCTGCTGACGAAAACCGCGAATATTGCACCGATGTGAACGTAATTCCTATCGATTCTATTTATACTCCGATACGTAATGTTAAGTATCAGGTAGAGAACTTCCGTGTTGAGCAGAAGACCGACTACGAAAAGCTGGTGCTTGAGATTACTACGGATGGTTCCATTCACCCGAAAGAAGCTCTGAAAGAGGCAGCAAAGATTCTGATTTATCACTTCATGCTCTTCTCCGATGAGAAGATTACGCTGGAAAGCAACGATGCTGACGGCAATGAAGAGTTTGATGAGGAAGTATTGCACATGCGTCAGTTGCTGAAGACCAAGCTTGTCGATATGGATCTCTCGGTTCGCGCCCTCAACTGTTTGAAGGCTGCCGATGTAGAGACTTTGGGCGACTTGGTACAGTTCAACAAGACCGATTTGCTGAAGTTCAGAAATTTCGGAAAGAAATCGCTTACCGAGCTTGATGATTTGCTGGAAAGTCTGAATCTGTCGTTTGGAACTGATATTTCTAAATATAAATTAGATAAAGAATAAAAAATGAGACATAATAAGAAATTCAACCATTTGGGTCGTACTGCCTCTCATAGAAACGCTATGTTGGCTAATATGGCGTGTTCTTTGATAAAGCACAAAAGAATCACTACGACCGTTGCAAAGGCTAAAGCTCTGAAGAAGTTCGTTGAGCCTTTGATTACAAAAGCCAAGGACGATACGACAAACTCTCGTCGTGTTGTATTTAGCAATTTGCAAGACAAGTATGCTGTAACTGAACTGTTCAAGGAAATCTCTGTGAAGATTGCTGACCGTCCGGGTGGTTACACTCGTATCATCAAGACTGGTAACCGTTTGGGTGACAACGCAGAAATGTGCTTCATTGAACTCGTTGACTACAACGAAAACATGGCTAAGGAAAAAGTGGCTAAGAAAGCTACCCGTACCCGTCGTTCAAAGAAGAGCGCTGCTGCTGAAGCTGCTCCCGCTGCTGAAACTGCACCGGTTGCCGAAGCTCCTGCTGCTGAAGAAGCAAAAGCAGAATAATTCAACTATTCTTTTTATATATAGAAAGCCGTCCCAGCGATTGGGGCGGCTTTTTTGTTTACGCTTTTATCATTTTTACGGTAAGCACTAACAGAAGTACCTACTTCAAAGGTTATGGTTGTGGTGTAATTTTGCCACTTCAATATTGCAACAGCTATAACCTTTCTATTTATGACGAAGCAAGATTTTTTAGAGATTCAATCAAACGTATTTTGGCAATCCTCTTTTTACATGAACAAACCTTAAAAGATGTGTGTATAAAACAAACCTGTGAAATAAACCGCTATATTTGCACACAGTTATGGGCAGATATTTGAAAATCATAGGACTCCTGGTGCTTGCGTTGGCTTTGTGGCAGACGTCGGGCGCTGTATTTACTTCCGATGGCGGGGTGAGTACAGGAGATTCTACGGATATTCAGGCGGTGACTGCCGCTCATTCTCAGGATGGCACATGCTTTACTTCACCTCAGTTGCCCTATCTGCCGGTAGCGGAGCTGGCGAGTAACAGCGGTCATCTGCACTCGCTTGCCATGTCCCGCATTCAGCGTTCCTATACCGCCGAATACATCTTTTCACTAAAGGACTGGGTGGATAAGCTTGCCCGGCGCGAAGCGGTTCTGTCTTTGCATAAAGAGAAGCTTTATGATTCCACCGCTTACTATGGTTGCAAGCCTGTGTGTGAATACTATATTTTCACACTGAGGCGGATTCTGATTTAATGTCTTATTGTATTCAGGTTTTTTTTCTGTGTATGGGCATCGGATAGATGTCCGTATAGAGAAGAGATTGTACTCCCTTATTCTCTATTACAATAATTCATTAATTTATAAAACTGTTTATAATATGGCAACTAAAACTATCGACGCAACTCTTTTTGCGTCTTCACATCCCGATATTGCAAAACGTACAAGTGTTTCCGGACTGCTCATCTCATTGGCGATGATGGTGGCGGGTCTTCTTATCTTTGTTTCTATTTTTGAAATGCACGATAAATCTTCCACCATAAGCATGGCGCTGATGGTAGTGGGCACGGCATTGATTCTGCTGGGGGTATTCCGTTTGTTCTGGAAGTCGAAGGAAATGGTGTACCTGCCTACGGGAAGCGTGACAAAGGAGCGCAGCATGTTTTTTGATTTGAAGCATATAGGTGAGCTGACCGAAATGATTGAGCGCGGCAATCCGGACTGCGAGGCGGGTATAAAGAGCGAATCGAGCGGTAATGTACGTATGGACATTATGATTTCGCAGGACAATAAATTTGCCGCATTGCAACTGTTTCAGTTTGTGCCTTACACCTATACTCCGGTGACTTCCGTACGTTACTTCACGGGTAGCGAGGCAGCGGCGGTCTCGGCTTTCCTGTCTAAGTGCAAGGCAGTGTAAGTTTGTGCAGATAAAAGCGAGCGCTTTAGCTTATCGGTATAAAACGGGGATTAGTCGGTGACGGCAATCCCCATTTTTTTCATCAGGAAGCAGGCGTTCATGTTCTGCGCCACGCCCGGGCGGAGACGGTAGGAGAAGGTCAGCTCATTGTCGGTGATATCCGCCTCGAAGCGGAAGTTGCGGATATTCTCCGGGAAAAGGTCGATGAGCGTACCCAGCAGCAGGTCGTGGGTGGCGATGATGCCGTCTGCCTCTAAAGCCATGAACTGCTTGATAAGTGCGAATGAACCCTTCTGCTTATCCATCGAGTTTGTTCCTTTGAGTATTTCGTCCAGAATGATAAACAGCTCTTCGCCCGCTTGCAGTTTGTCGATAATGAGTTTCAGGCGCTTAAGTTCGGCAAAGAAGTAAGACTCGTTGTCGGTCAGGGAGTCGCTGGTGCGCAGGCTGGTGATAAGGCGCGCGGGATACACTTCCATTTCCTCCGCACACACAGGCATGCCGGTGCAGGCAAGCAGATAATTGACGCCTATCGTACGCAGGTACGTGCTTTTTCCTGCCATGTTGGCGCCGGTGATGATGATGAAGAAAGGGCGTTTCTCCATGTCGATGTCGTTGCGCACACAACGGTCGCGATGCATCAAGGGATGTCCCAAAGCCTTTGCACGGAGTATGAAACGGGCATTGCTGCCGGTATTTGCCGCACCGGCTTTCCTTGCATCGGAAGAGATGCCGGCTTTGGCGGCAGCCATATCAGCCTTGTCGAGCAGAGTAGGATAAGCATATGCGGGATGATTATAAGCAAAGGTTGCCAGTGAGTTAAGAGCATCCATCTGCCCGAGGGCGTCGAGCC